>NZ_CP016616.1:0-102500 GCF_002741015.1 Microvirga ossetica
CGCATCCTGCGCGTTCTCGTGGACCAGAACTTCCAGCGCGTGGGCGGTACGACGCGCGTCCACGTGGATGTGCGCATCGTCTCATCCTCAAGCCGCGATCTGCCGGCCGAGATCGCCGCCGGCCGCTTCCGCGAGGACCTGTTCCATCGCCTCGGCGTGATCCCGATCCGGGTGCCGTCCCTGTCCGAGCGGCGCGAGGACGTGCCGGAACTGATCGAGTTCTTCATGGATCAGATCTCGTCCACGACCGGGCTTCCCAAGCGGCGCATCGCGGAGGATGCCATGGCGGTGCTGCAGTCGCACGACTGGCCTGGAAACGTGCGCCAGCTCCGCAACAACGTCGAGCGGCTGATGATTCTCAGCTCCGGCGATCCTGAGGCCGAGATCACCGCCGACATGCTGCCCTCCGAGATCGGCGCTCTCGTGCCGAGCACGCCGGGCGGGGCAGGGGGCGAAAAGCTCATGAGTCTACCGCTCAGGGAGGCACGGGAGATCTTCGAGCGCGAATACCTCCTGGCGCAGATCGCCCGTTTCAGCGGCAACATCTCGCGAACAGCGGAGTTCATCGGCATGGAGCGCTCGGCGCTGCACCGGAAGCTCAAGTCCCTGGGTATCGGCGGATAGGGTGTTTTATTGTAGCGCGGAAGTGCTTTTTGCGCCGCAAAAAGGAAAAGATGCAACGCCATCCACGGGAAAATATGTCCCGAGGAGGTAGAACCGTTGTGCCCCCCTTGCCGAACGCGGCTGTTCGCCCTGTAATATGAAGGCCGGTCACCGACCGCACGAAAGCGGAAAACATATCCAGGCGGCCCCATAGCCAAGACCGGCGGCGATGGGCTGGCGAGGCAACTTCAATGGCGGGCGATCGCGCGCAAAATCTTCAGGACACATTTCTGAATTATGTCCGGAAGCAAAAAATTCCCCTGACGATCTTTCTCGTGAACGGGGTCAAGCTTCAGGGCGTCGTTACCTGGTTCGACAACTTCTGCGTCCTTCTGCGCAGGGATGGTCATTCCCAGCTGGTTTACAAACACGCCATTTCCACCATCATGCCGGGACAGCCCGTCCAGTTGTTCGATCAGATCGACGAGGCTGGCGAGAAGGCCTGAGGTGGCGGAACCACGTAGTCCGGGGGAAGAACGTCTCGCTCAGCTTGCCGAACCTGAAAAAGTGGTTGCGGCAGGGACACGCGCACTCGTCGTCGGCCCTTATCTGACCCGCAAGCGACGGATTTCCGCGGAAGCAGACGGCGAAGGGACAAACCCGCGCCCTCCCGAGGCTCGTCTCGATGAAATCGCGGGCCTTGCCCTCGCCATCGATCTCACCGTCGTCCATTCGATGATCGCGCCGCTGAGCTCGCCGCGGCCGGCGACCTTCATCGGCAGCGGCAAGGTCGATGAGCTCGCCGGTATCGTCCGGGCGGAGGAGATCGGCCTTGTGGTCATGGATTGCGCGCTGAGCCCGGTCCAGCAGCGCAATCTGGAAAAGGCCTGGGGCGCCAAGGTCATCGATCGAACCGGCCTCATTCTCGAGATCTTCGGCCGGCGCGCCCGCACCAAGGAGGGCACGCTCCAGGTCGAGTTGGCTCACCTGTCCTACCAGAAGGGGCGGCTGGTCCGGTCCTGGACCCATCTCGAGCGCCAGCGCGGCGGCTTCGGCTTCCTCGGCGGCCCCGGCGAGACGCAGATCGAGGCCGACCGCCGTCTGATCCAGGAACGGATGACCCGGATCGAGCGGGATCTCGAAGGCGTCGTGAAGACGCGATCCCTGCACCGCACGAGCCGCCGGCGGGTGCCGTATCCGATCATCGCCCTCGTCGGCTATACCAATGCCGGCAAATCGACCCTGTTCAACCGCATGACTCAGGCCGACGTCCTGGCCGAGAACATGCTCTTTGCGACGCTCGACCCCACATCCCGTTCCATCGAGCTGCCGCACGGGGAGAAAGCCATCCTGTCGGATACCGTCGGCTTCATCTCGGATCTGCCGACCATGCTCGTGGCGGCCTTCCGCGCGACCCTCGAGGACGTGGTCGAGGCCGATGTCCTTCTTCATGTCCGGGACGTCTCGCACGGCGAAACCGAGGCCCAGGCGGGCGACGTCGCCATCGTGCTGCGCGAGCTCGGCATCGATCCCGACGATACGAAACGCATCGTCGAGGTCTGGAACAAGGCGGACTTGCTCTCCGCGGACGAGCGCGAGAGGCTCGCCACGGCCTCGCACCGGACCGGCGAGGAGAGGCGGCCGATCCTCATCTCGGCCGTGACGGGCGACGGCATTCCGGAATTGCTCGCCACCATCGAGCAGCATCTCGCCATGGGCCGGCGGACCTACGAGGTCGACGTGGCGCCCGAGGATGGGCAGGGGCTCGCCTGGCTGCACGAGAACACCGAGATCCTGGATCGAGAGACAAGGGAAAATGGGCACACCATCCTCCAGATCCGCCTCGTCGCCGGCAAGGAGCCGCGCTTCCTCAATCGGTTCCCCGAGGCACGTGTCCTATGACGACGCGCCGGGCTCGCGCTCGGCGGTCTTCGCAGAAACCCAGAGTGCTTCCATCTCCTCAAGCGAGGCTTCGTCGAGGGTCCTGTTCTGCCGTTCGAGAGCTGCCTCAATGGCCGCGAAGCGCCGCTCGAACTTAGCGTTCGTGCGCCTCAGGGCGCGTTCGGGATCGATGCCGAAATGGCGGGCGAGGTTGGTGACGGAGAACAGAAGATCCCCGATCTCGTCCTCGATCCTGTCTTGCGATCCAGATGAGGAGGCTTCTTTAACCTCCTCCAATTCCTCGTGAATCTTGTCGACAACCTGAACCGCCTCGGGCCAGTCGAAGCCGACCTTCGCGGCTTTGGCGGTGAGCTTTTGGGCCCGGGTCAAGGCGGGCAGGGCCGTCGGAATCCCAGCGAGAAAACCCGCCTCATGTGGCTCTGAATCCTGCCCCATGCTCTCGCGGGCGGCGCGGCGCTCGGCCTTCTCCTCGGCCTTGATCGAATCCCACAGGCTCTTCACCGCTTCCGGCGACAGATCCTCCGTGTTGCCGAAGACATGCGGATGGCGCCTGACGAGCTTTCGCGTGATGGCCTCGACCACATCGCCGAACGCGAAGGACCCTTGTTCCTCGGCCATGCGGGCATGGAAAACCACCTGGAGCAGCAGATCGCCCAGTTCGTCCTTCAGATCCGCGAGATCGCCACGCTCGATGGCGTCCACGACCTCATAGGCTTCCTCGAGGGTGTAGGGCGCAATCGCCGCGAAATCCTGCTCCAGATCCCAGGGGCAGCCGGTTCCGGGCGTGCGCAGGGCCGCCATGATCTCCAGGAGCCGCGCGATGTCTGAGGAAGGCGTCATGATGGGATTCCCGATCTTCACCAGTCTCATAGCCCGAGGATAAAAGACTGGGCTAGCGGGATTCGTGTCACGCCAGCGCATTGGCGCTATACGAACGGAACGAGATTCTTCGAGAGAACGGAAATCCTATGAAAGCGCGGATCAAACTGGTCGATGGCATGATGTTCGTGGGCGAATCCGGCAGCGGCCATGCCGTGATCATGGACGGCGCCCCGGAATATGGCGGACGCAATCTCGGCGTCCGTCCGATGGAAATGCTGCTCATCGGTCTTGGCGGCTGCACGGCCTTCGACGTGGTTCAGATTCTCCGCAAGGGGCGCGAAAAGGTCACGGATTGCGAGGTCGAGGTCACGGCCGAGCGCGCCGAGACCGATCCCAAGGTCTTTACCGCCATTCACATGGAATACCGCGTCAAGGGCAGGGATCTCGCGCCGGCAAAAGTCGAGCGGGCCATCGAGCTTTCCAAGGAAAAGTACTGCTCGGCCTCGATCATGCTGGGGGCCGTCGCCAAGATCACCTATGACTGGACCGTCGAGGACGAGGCTGCGGAAGCCGCTGCCTGAACCCTGGCAAGCCAAGGATCGGTCCAACAGGCTCCGGCCTCATCATGGGCCTGGAGGACCGCACCATGGCGAGGATCGGCACGATCGTCTGGGCGTCCGCGCCGTCCCACATGCCATCGAATTCTGAAGCGCGGCGCTGGAGTGCCGACCTTGAGATCCGTCCGACGGCTGGGCAATTCCGGTTCCGCACCATCGAGCAGTTTGGGACTGCGGAACCATGTTCGAGGTCTGATCCCACTGACCTAATGGGTCGACATAGCCCGGGAGAGGCGCGTCTGAACCGCAGGGGAGACATCCGCGCCCATATCTCATGTCAGAACTCGTTAGACAAGTCTCTGATTGTCCTCATTAGAGATGTCACCTCCGGGGAGTGACTGCTGAGAGCTCAACCCACCTTGAACAGGCTCTTGCCTTGGCCGCGCCGCCGCGGGGCGCTGTTGCTCCGGCTCATGTCGAGCTCCTTCTGCCGCTCGGCAATATAGGCCAGAACCGGGCCCAGCCGCTTGTTCTCGACAACTGCCGCCTGATCCACCTGCTGGCGTCGGTCAAAGGGCCTGTAGGGCAGCTCCAGGCCCTTGTGCTTGATGGCAAAGCGCCCATCCGGATAGTCATAGACGGTCACCCGCTGGCGGGCGAGGGACAGCGTCATCGCGTTCGGCTCGAGGATGAACAGCACCTGGTCGTACTGCAGGGTCAGACTGCGCGAGACCGTCCGCTCCTCGCGCCAGGCGAACACGTCATCCAGCTCATCGTCCTCGCTGAGCGGGCGATGCAGGTCCTTGTCGCTGTAGGGCGCCTTGGCAAAGCGGCGGTTGAAGTCCGCCATGAATGCCGGCAGGAAGGCATTGCCCGCCTCAAGGGTCGAGATCCCAGCCAGGCGCATCTCCTTGACCAGGCGGTCCTGCAAGGTGCCGTTGGCGCGCTCGACGCGGCCTTTGGCTTGGGGCGAGTTGGCGCAGATGATGTCGATGTTGAGCTGATGCAGCGCCCGCCCGAACTGGGTCATGCCGTCACCGCCCACCGCTCCTTTGCCGTTGACGCGGAAGACGGCATGCTTGTCGGAGTAGAACGCCACCGGCTTGCCGTAGGCCTCCAGGTACTCCCGGGTCGATCGGAAATAATCAAAGGTCGACTCGGTCTCGACGAACTTCAGGTGCATCAGCCGGCTGGTGGCATCGTCAATGTAGACCAGAAGCGTGCAGGGTGGGCCGCGATCCTCGAACCAGTAGTGCTCGGAGCCGTCGATCTGGACGAGTTCGCCGACGCAGTCGCGCCGATAGCGCGGCTGGTGCACCCCTTTGAGCTTCTGCCGGCGCTCCTGCCAGAGACCCGCCGCGATCATCCAGCGCCGGATCGTCTCGACACCCAGATCGATGCCGTGCCGCTCGGCGAGCTTCTCGCAGGCGAGCGTCGGGCCGAAATCGGCATAGTTGGCTGTGATCAGCGCCAGCACCTCGGTCCGCAGCGCCGCCGGGTAGGAGCGGTTGCTGGGCTTGCCGCGCCGGCGCGACACCAAGGCCGTGGGACCACCGGTCTGATAGGCCTTGAGTAATCGGAACACTTGGCGCCGTGTGATCCGCAGCAGTTGGGCAGCTTCGCGCACCGTAATTCGCTCCGCCACGACGTCCCGCAGAATGTGAACCCGATCGATCTCCGGCCGGCTCATCCCGATCACCGTCATCAGACCCAATCTCCCCAGCACCATCACCCAGGGAGAGTGACATTTGTAACGGGGAGAGGAGTGACCTTTCTAACGGGGTTCTACATCTCATCTCGGCGCAATCCAGAAATGGCACTCCGCGTGCAAAGTTGACATGACACCCTGGGTCTAAAACCGGTTGGGGAGGGCGCCCCGGCGGAGCTGGTCGGGGTTGCTCCGCCGGGGCGCCTTACGGTGTCTTGAACATGTGACGCTCACCCTGCCCCCGCCGGCGCGGCGCCTTGGCCGAGCGCTGCTCGTCCCGCTCCTGCTGACGCTGCGCCACATAGGCCAGCACCTCACTCAGGCGCTTGTTCTCGACAATCGCCGCCTGCGTCACCCGCCGCAGCTTGTCATAGGTGCGGTATGGCAGGTCGACCCCGTTGTGCCGGATCGCCAGCCGTCCGTCCGGATAGTCGATCACCGTCACACGCTGGCGGGCGAGAGGGCGCGTCAGCTCAGTGGGCTCGAGCAGGAACAGCACCTTGTCGTACTGGAGCGTCAGATTGCGGGTGACGGTGCGCTCCTCTTTCCAGGCGAAGATATCCTCCAGCACCATGTCCTGCGGCACCGGACGGTGCGCATCCGAGGGGCTGATGGGCTCCTTGGCGAAACGCCGGTTATGATCGGCCAGGAACCCCGGCAGGAAGGCGTTGGCTGCCTCGATCGTCGATATGCCGGCAAGCCGCATCTCCTTGACCAGGCGATCCTGGAGCGTGCCGAACGAGCGCTCGATGCGGCCCTTGGCAGCCGGTGTGTTGGCGCAGAGGATGTCGATGTTGAGTTCATGCAGGGCGCGTCCGAACTGGGTCATGCCGTCGCCGCCGTCCGCCGCTGTGTTGCTGACCCGGAAGATGGCGTGCTTGTCGGAATAGAAGGCGATCGGGCGGCCATGGGCTGCGACGTATCGATGGGTCTCACGCAGATAATCGAAGGTGGATTCCGAGGGCACGAAAGCCGCATGCACCAGCTGGCTGGTGGCATCATCGATATAAGCCAGAAGCGTGCATTGCGGGCCACGGTTCTCGAACCACCAATGCTTGGAGCCGTCGATCTGGATCAGTTCGCCCCTGCGCTCCCGGCGATTGCGTGGTTGGTGCACGGAAGGAAGGCGTCGGCGGCGATCCAGCCACAGACCGTCTTCGATCATCCATTTGCGGACCGTCTCTCGGGACACGGGACAACCATGGGTCTCCCGCAGCTTCTCAGTAGCCAGCGTCGGACCGAAGTCTGGATAGCGCTCCTTGATGATCGTCATGACCAAGTCGCGGACTGACGCGGGAAGCCGGTTGTTGCCGGGCTGGCCGCGCCGCTTCGACACGAGGCAGACAGCTCCATGCTGCCGGAAGCCCTTCAACAGCCGGAAGACCTGTCGGCGTTTGAGCCGGAGCAGGCCGCAAGCGTCCCGAACGGTCACCCGACGGGCTTCTAAATCCATCAGCACATCCAGCCGGGAAAACTCCTTGGCGCTCATCGACACCACCGTCATACGGCACGTCCTCCTGCAGCCCCGAAAAGCAGGAGAGTGCCATTTGAACTTTGCAGAGGGGTGTCATCTCTATATTGCGTCTACATCTCAATTTCGCATAAGATATATTATGGAACTTAAACTGATATGTTTCTATAGGGAGAGAGGTCGTAAGCCGGCCGCTTCTCTCCGATCGTGCAATCGCCAGTCAGACGTAGAAACTCTTCCGACGCTCAATGCATCTCAATCTGCAGCCCGTCATAGGCCGGCTCGATATGCGGCGGCAGCTTTCGGCGTAGCGTCTCGTAATCGAGATCCGTGTGAAGATTCGTCAGGATGGCACGCTTGGGCTTGACCCTCTCGATCAGCGTCAAGGCCTCGGACACCGAGAAATGCGTGGGATGCGGCGTGTAGCGCAAGGCATCCAGGATCAGCACCTCCAAGCCTTCCAAATTCCGCACACTCTCTTCCGGCATCAGGCTCACATCCGGCGCATAGGCAAGATCGCCGAACCGGAAGCCCATGGCATCGATGTCCCCATGGACCATCTTGAACGGCAGAGCCTCGATGGCCCCGCCCGGACCCGGAACGGCGGCGGTGACGCCGATCTGCAGATGGCGCATCTTCAGGATCGGCGGATAGGAACTGCCGGCCGGCGTATCGAAGCAATAGCCGAACCGCATCTGGAGCAGTTCGCTTGTCATCCGGTCGGCATAGACCGGAATGCGGTGGCGCTGAACGAGGGCGAGCGGCCGAAGGTCGTCGATCCCATGGATATGATCGGCGTGCTCATGGGTGTAAAGAACGGCATCCAGGCGCCTGACATCGGCTCCGAGAAGCTGGTCGCGCAGATCGGGTGTGGTATCGACCAGCACCGTGGTGACCGCGCCGTCAGGGCCGGCTTTTTCGAGCAGGATCGAGCAGCGCCGGCGCCTGTTCTTGGGGTTCGACGGATCGCATGCACCCCAGCCGACGCCGACGCGCGGCACGCCGGCGGATGACCCGCAGCCGAGGATCGTCACCCGCAGCGTCATGAAGCCAGCACCTGGCCCTGGGCCGCGTCGGCAGCGGCCGCCTTGGCGAACAGGCGATAGAAATTGGCCGTCGTCAGTTCCGCGACGGCCTGATCGGCCACGCCGATGACGTCGGCTAGCACGTGAGCCGTATGAGCCACGAAGGCCGGCTCATTGGTTTTGCCGCGATATGGGACGGGGGCCAGATAGGGCGCGTCAGTCTCCACCAGGAGACGATCATGCGGCACGTTCGCCGCGATCCGGCGGATGTCCTCGGAATTCCTGAAGGTCAGGATCCCGGAAAACGAGACGTAGAGCCCGAGCTCGACGCCGACCTGGGCCAGCTTTTCACCGGACGAGAAGCAGTGGAGAACCGCATCGAAGCGCCCTCGTCCCGTTTCCTCGGTCAGGATCCGGATCATGTCGTCGTCGGCATTCCGCGCGTGGATAACCAGAGGCAGCCCGGTTTCGCGCGCGGCTGCGATATGGGTGCGGAAAACCTGCTGCTGCACGTCGCGCGGGCTCTTGTCGTAATGGTAGTCAAGACCGGCTTCGCCGATGGCGATGCAGCGCGGATGCCGGGACAGCGCGACCAGCCGATCGGCCGGCACATCCGGTTCCACGGCGGCATTGTGCGGATGCGTGCCGATTGTGCAGTAAACGCTCTCATGGGCCTCGGCGAGAGCCCGATAGGTGTCGAAGCGTGCCACATGGGTCGAAATGGTCACCATACGGCCGACGCCGGCCGACGCGGCAGCCGCCAGAACCTCGGGGAGGCGGCTCTGAAAATCCGGGAAATCCAGGTGGCAATGGCTGTCGACCAACATCGGTGAAGGCGCCCTCCTCTGCGGCGGCTAGAGCTGTTTCCACTTGCGCGGAATCATCTCTCTTCTTTGGTTTGCCGCATTTTTTGACGGCGAACCGGATCCACTTCGCCGAAAAATGCTCCAGCGGCACAGGCTGCATAAAGCGGATCGCAGCCTTCGTCTACCGGCGCACCCCTTGCGCCGTCGGCACGGGCTCGTCGTCCTCTTTCGTTTCCTTGCGGCGCATCTTGCGGAGCCGTTCCTGGTGCCGGAGAACCGAGGCCTGGTCATGATCCTGCGGCCTGACGACAGGCACCGTCAGGCACACGCTCTGAGCCGGCAGTACATCGCACCAATCCTTGATCAGCTGCTTGTAGCATCGCCCCACGGGGCGGATGTTGCGATCGAGGTCGTAGAGCCCGACAGGCGTGACGCGATTGTTCTCCTCGCGCAGTGCCGTGTCCCAGTCCATCTGGTCGGTGAGTGAGTACCAAGTGAAACCGACGATCGGCACGCCGGTGTTGCGGACCCTCAGCACGTTGGCCCATTGCTTCCAGAGCCAGTTGACGGCCTCGTCGCCGTTCGGCCCCTCCATGAGGTTCGTCTCGGTATGCATCACCGGCAGGCGGTAGCGTTCATAATACTGGCGTGTGATTTCGTCATAGCCGAATATGTCGCCCGCGGCCCGCGTGTTGCCGTCGGCTTGCACCCTGTGCTCGTTGGTGACGTAATAGTCGTTTCCCATGATGCAGTGGTGGCGCAGGGACGAGCGGCTGAGGAAGAAATGGTACTCGTCCCGGCTCATGCCGTTGTCGATCAGGAACTCGTACATCTCAGAATCGAGCCGCCGGCCATAATTCAGGTCGAGAGACAGGAACCGTCTTGCATTCATGATCTCCGCCGGCTTGATCGCGGCCGGGTTGTCGGCGTGAAAGTACTCCGACGACTCGCTCTGGATGAAGAGCGCATCCGGACGGACCTTGAGGATCCGCTCCATGGCCAGCACATTGGCCTTCACGATGTGCTTGAGCGCCGTCACGAAGCTCTGATCCGTCGTCATCTGCTCGTTCCACCAGCCGTAAGCCGCCGAGAACTGTGCGCAGATGAACATCTCGTTGACCGGGGTATAGAGCTGGACCCAGGGAAAGCGGCGCGCGAAGTCTTCCGCATAAGCCCCGAAAAGGTCAGGGAAATCCGGGTTCTGGAAATTGCCGATCCAGTCCGGGACGCCGAAATGGCAGAGATCGACGATCGGAACGATGTTGCGCCGCTCGATCTCGGCGAAAGTCATGTCGGCGAAGGACCAGTCATAGCGGCCGGGGCCGATGAAGGTCTTGTGGAGCGGCGGACCGTAGCGCAGCACCTGGATGTCGAGCTCGTCGAGCAGGTCGAAATCCGTCCGCCAGTGGGTGTAATGACCGCACTTCTCCATCTCGTCGATGCGGGTGCGGCCATTGTTGATGGTCGGGATGCTGTTCTCGATCCCGGTCGCGAACATGAAGGTGGTGAACATCGCGCGCTTCCGCTGAGGGCCCTTGCGGGCCGATCAAAACGGACGCGTCAGGACGCCTCCGCCTCGATATAACGCGGGAAAATCGGCGCAGGTTGCGGAAGCGCCGTCCCGGCGGCCAGGCGGTGCTCCGGCCCGACCGACGCGAGCACCCTGCCCTCCGGCGCGACCGAAAGGAGGTCGAGCAGCTTGGCCGCAGCCGTAGGAACAAAGGGCTGGGCCAGGATGCCGACCGCCCGCAGAACCTCGGCCGTGACATAGAGCACCGTGTTCATGCGCGCCGGATCGCTCTTGCGCAGCACCCATGGCTCCTGGGATGCGAAATAGCGGTTGGCCTCCGCCACAACGGCCCAGATCTCCGCCAGGGCCGTGTGGACGGCAAAGTCCTTCATCGCCGCCCTCGCCTTCCCGGGCAGCGCATCGGCGAGCCAGAGGATGTCCTGATCGGCCTGGGTGAACTCCCCCGGCTGCGGCACGCGAGCATCGCAGTTCTTGGCGATCATCGACAGCGAGCGCTGCGCCAGATTGCCGAGATCGTTCGCCAGATCAGCGTTGATGCGGTTGACGATGGCCTCATGGGAGTAGTTCCCGTCCTGGCCGAACGGCACTTCGCGCATGAAGAAATAGCGGATCTGGTCGACGCCGTAGGTGTCAGCAAGGTCGAACGGATCGACCACGTTGCCGACCGACTTCGACATCTTCTCGCCCTTGTTCAGCAGGAAGCCGTGACCGAAGACGCGCTTGGGCAGCGGCAGCTCCGCTGACATGAGGAAGGCCGGCCAATAGACCGTATGGAAGCGTACGATATCCTTGCCGATGATGTGCACATCCGCCGGCCAGTAATGCCAGCGCGGATCGTTCTCATCCGGGAAGCCGCAGCCCGTCACGTAATTATTGAGGGCATCGATCCACACGTACATGACGTGCTTCGGTGCGCCCGGCACCGGCAGGCCCCAGTTGAAGGTCGTACGGCTGATCGAGAGATCCTGCAGGCCGGAGCGGACGAAGCTCGTGATCTCGTTACGCCGCGTCTCCGGGCTGATGAAATCCGGGTTGGCCTCGTAATGCGCCAGCAGACGGTCCTGATAGGCAGCGAGGCGGAAGAAATAGCTCTCCTCCTCGATCCATTCGACAGGCGTGCCGGTAGGCGCACGCCAGCTGCCGTCGGGCTGCTTGGTTAGCTCGCTCTCGTCGTAATAGGCCTCGTCCCGGACCGAGTACCAGCCGGAATATTTGGAGAGATAGATATCCCCCTTCTCCTGCATCCGGCGCCAGAGCTCCTGGGTCGAGGGCAGGTGATCGGCATCCGTGGTGCGGATGAAACGGTCGTAGGAGCAGTCGAGCCGGTCGGCCATGGCCTTGAACTTGGTGGCCATCTCATCGACGAAGGCTTTCGGCGTCGTGCCGCTCTTGTCCGCCGTCTGCTGGATCTTCAGGCCGTGCTCGTCCGTCCCGGTCATGAAGAAGACGTCATAGCCGTCGATGCGCTTGAAGCGCGCGATGGCATCCGAGGCGACGACCTCGTAGGCGTGGCCGATATGCGGAGCCCCATTCGGGTACGAGATAGCCGTGGTGATATAGAATTTCTGCTTGTCGGCCATGTCGAACCCCTAAACTGAAACTTCGAGAACCCTTCGGCTTCTGCGGACGGCGGAGGCTTCAAGCCGCTCGCCGAACGGCATCGGCGAGATCGTCGAACATCGTCAGGATGAAGGGCCGGCGGTCGAGGTTGAACACGTCGATCTCGCGCGCCGAGCGGTCGATCTTCTCACATACCTCCACCAAGGGCGCAAGCCGTGAGGCGCCAAGGCCCGCCCGCTCGTGCAGCCTCTCGGAAACCCACCGCTGGACGGTATCCAGGGCCAGTTCATAGCTGTCGTCCGCGTCGCGTCTGGCAAGAGCCTCTGCGAGGGCAAGGATCTGCTTGGGGTCGGCTTTCGGCAATCCATTCAGGAGTTTGGTGACCTGGTCGATGAAGGCGACCTTCTCCTCATCGAGCAGTTCCAGGGTCCGGCGGACCGAGCCTTCGCCGTAGCGCAAAGCCTGATCAACGACCGCGCCCGGAATCACGCTCCAGGGCTCGCCGAGGGAGCCGATCGCTGCCCTGACATCCCGATCCTCGAGCGGCCGCAGCAGCAGGCGACGGCACCGGGAGCGGATGGTGGGCAGAACCCTCTGAGGAGCATGGCTAACGATGAGAAAGAGAGAGCGCGGCGGCGGCTCCTCGATCACCTTGAGGAGCGCATTGGCGCTCGAGATCGTCAGATCCTCGGCGCTGTCGACGATGCAAATCCGATAGCCGCCGTCGGCGGCAGTCGAGCCGAACATGGCGAGCGCCCGGCGGACCGCTTCGACCGGGATCGTCGCCGAAGGGCCTTTCTTGTCGGTCGCCGGAGCGCGGCGCAGCACGGAAAGGTTGGGATGCGAGAGCGCCGCGACTTGGCGCGCTGCGGTGGACTCGGCCGGAACATCCAGGTTCCGGACCGCCCGGTCGGCTCGCTTCTCGGGGTCGAGGACGGCTCGGGCGACGCGATAGGCGAGGGTCGCCTTGCCGATGCCCTGGGCTCCGCCGATCAGCCATGCATGGTGGAGGCGGCCGCTGCGCAGCCCCTCCAGGAAGGCCCCCTCGCCTTCCTCGTGGCCGAAGAAGGCGAACTGCTCGCGCGGATGAGGCGCGCCTTCGAACTGGTCCGGGTCGGCCATGTCTTGATCGTCACGCGACATCGAGGGGCCTCACCGCATGTTCGGTCATTTGCGGAAGACGCTCACACAACGCGGCCCAGATCGCGGTCTCGACCTCGTCCAGGTCCTGGTTCGCATCGACCACGACGCACCGTTTCGGCTCGGCCTCGGCAATGGACAGATAGGCTTGGCGAAGGGATTGGTGGAAGGAGATATCCTCTTCCTCGAACCGGTCCGCCCCCTCGCCTTTTCGGGCCTGCCTTGCTCCGGCCCGCGCAAGCCCGATTTCGGCGGGCAGATCGAGGATCAACGTCAGGTCGGGCTTCACGCCCTGCAGGGTCACCTTTTCGAGCCGATCGATCAAACCCTTGTCGATATTGCCCAACGATCCCTGATAGGCACGGGTCGAATCCGCGAAGCGGTCGCACAGGACATGGGTTCCGCTCCTGAGGGCGGGAACGATGGTTTGATCGAGATGGTCGATGCGGGCTGCGGCAAACATCAAGGCCTCGGCGAAGGGACCCAGATGCTTGGCATGCCCACCGAGGATGAAAGCGCGGATCTCCTCCGCATGGGGCGAACCGCCCGGTTCGCGGGTCACGAGAACGGGCTGCGCCAGCCGCTCGAGCCGGTTCTTCAGTCTCTCGATCTGGGTCGACTTGCCTGCGCCCTCCCCGCCTTCGAACGTGATGAAGCAGCCTGCCATCAGATTCCTTCGACGAGGCTCGTGAATGCGCGGCGGACCCAGCCCGTGCTGAACTCCAAAAGGCCGTCCAGAGCCCGCTGGCTCAGGGTGCCTTCCTGGATATCCTCGTTGGCGTAGAGCGGCATTTCGACGGCCTGCATGTCCCCGCGGTTGACCTGGAGCCGGGCCACCTCGGCACCCTTCTGGACGGGAGCCTTGAGCGGTCCGGTATAGACGATGCGAGCCGTGACCCGCTCGCCGTCGCCACGGGGAACAAGTACACGAACAGGCTTCTTGGACACAAGCGGCAGCGCCCTCCTGTTCCCACCGAAAACCTGAGCCTCGCCGACGACCTGTCCCGCAGCGAAGAGCTGCTGGGATTCGAAGGCCCTGAAGCCCCAATCGAGGAGCTTGCGCGATTCCGCCGCCCGGTCCTTGGCGCTCTTCAGCCCGTTCACGACGACGATCAGACGCTGATCGTTCTGGACAGCGGACCCGATCAGGCCGAAGCCGGCTTCGTCGATATTGCCGGTTTTCAAGCCATCCGCGCCGATATCCAGGAACAGCAGGGGGTTGCGGTTCTGCTGGCGGATCTTGTTCCAGGTGAATTCCCGCTCGCCGAAGATCTTGTAGAGGTCGGGATAGGTCTCGATGATGTACAGGGCGAGCTTCGCAAGCTCGCGGACGGTCGCCTTCTGCTCCGGATGGCCATAGCCTGTCGCGTTCCGGAAGGTCGATTTCGTCAAGCCGATCTGCTTGGCGCGCTCGTTCATCATGCGGGCGAAGTTGTCCTCCGTCCCCGCGATGCCTTCGGCGATGGCGATGGCGGCATCGTTGCCCGATTGAACGATCAGGCCCCGCAGCAGGTCTTCCAGCCGAACATTGGTGTGGACCCTGGCGAACATGGCGGAGCCGCCGGAGCCGCCTCCCCCTTTGCGCCAGGCATTTTCGGAGATCATGAACTCGCTGTCGAAGTTCAGGCGGCCGTTCTTGATCTCGTTGAAGACGACCTCGGCCGTCATGGTCTTGGCCATGCTGGCAGGCGCCGTGAGTTCATCCGCATTCTTCTCGAAAAGAACCGCATGGCTCTCGGCGTCCATGAGGATGGCCGTCGGTGCAATCGTCTGAAAGCCCTGTGCCTGCGCCGCCTGAGGCCAGGCCAAAGAAGCGGCACTCAACACAAGACCGAGCGTCGCCAGGAATCGGGCGACCTTAACGTGACGCATCGTCGGCATCTCCAGATTATTCCCCTAGGAGACCCCGAATCTGTGGCGCGTCAACAGCAAATCAACGCACGGCTACGCTGGCCAGTGCGCGTTGTTACGTTCTATCGATGAGGCCGGTCGCCTGACGCTTAGCGCAGGGCGAATTTCGACGGGCCGGATGCCGGATAGGCACTGGTCTTCTGGAACCCTGACTGCGACGCCGGCGCCTCGTACAGGCTCGCCACCATGGGACGCGAGGCCGGATTGGCCGCGCTGATCCGCGCGACGGGGCTTGCCGCCCCCGGGATCGTGCCGAGATCGAATGGGCGCTCGGGCGGAAGCGGGACGTTGCTGGCGACAGCGCCCGTGGCAGAAGTCTGGATCGGGCGCGCCGGCGTCCCATAGGCCGCGCTGTCGGGCTCATAGGAGCGCAGCGCGATGGCCTGGCGCGGGGCGTTCGCCTGAGGCGCGGCCTGGGCGATCATGGTCGGGGCCGAACGGATCATGGTTGCCGGCTGGCCGTCGGTCCTGAGGCTGGCAAGCAGGATGCGATCATCACTGCCGTTGGTGGAGGCGCGGCCGACATATTCGACCCTCACTCGCGCCGTGCCTTGCTGCCGGAAGCCGAGGGCCGATGCGGCCCGCTCGGACACGTCGATGACCCGGTTGCCGTGGAACGGCCCGCGGTCGTTGACGCGCACGATCATGGAGTGACCGTTCTGCAGGTTCGTCACCCGGGCATAGCTCGGAAGCGGCATGGTCGTGTGGGCCGCGGCAACCGAATCGCGGTCGAAGATTTCGCCGTTGGCCGTCATGCGGCCGTGGAAGCTGGAACCGTACCAGGACGCCAGTCCCTCGTTCGCGCGCGGCGCTTCGCTGGGGACATAGGTCCGGCCCGCGATCGTATAGGGCTTGCCGACCATTTCGCGGCCGCCGCCCTTCGGAACGGGCTGGCCGTCGGCAATGACCTTGGGGCTCGGCGAGACGCCGTATTTGGGATCGATGCCGCCGCGGACATTCGACGAGCAATTGGCGGCTGTCAGCGCGATCGCCGTCACGCCTGCAATGCGAAGGAGAGCCCGATGGTTCAAGGAGACGAAGCCTTCCTTGCGCCCGGATGTCGCTTCTGCGCGATTACAATGCATGTCCCCTCGCATTCGTTTATCTGCACCCGTGCATAGCATCGTCACGGGGCTTGCCCCGCGCATCAAGCCAAGGTGCTTCGATGAGCCTTAAAGGAAGGTTAAACCGCCGCGCTTGTCAATGGCAAAGCTGCCGGAGGGTGAACGTTGTTACTAAAACTGCAAAATCTTTTGTTTTCAGTCGAATAGAAGGTTGCGCTCGCATTTCGCTAGAGCAAATCCGAAACTGGAAACTCGGGTCCGAGAAGGCCGCCGAAGAAGTCAGCTGGGCGCCGTCCAGTGGCTAGAACAAGATTTTATCTGATAAATCAGTGATTTACTTGGAAAGTACCGGCCCGGACATGGCGGCCTGGGCCGATTGGGGAGACAAAAGATCGCCTGAGGTGGCGCTGCCCCCGTACTTTGAGGCGATGTGGTTAATGAAACTGTGGCGGAGGGGGTGTCCGCCTAAGTGGCGTTTCAGGCTGTGTCCTGCGTGATCTGCATATCCGGAAAAGCCTTTATCCCCCAGACTATTGCCGCATCATCATGTTTCTCCATGCATCTGTATGTGTCCTGTGTTATCCCGTCGAAACCGGGGCGGAAACCGGGGTTGACAGGGTGGACGAGAGACAGACATGGCGACACGAACATTGCATCGCTTAAGCGCGCGCGGCTTGCAGGGCCTGTCCAAGGGCAAGCACAGCGACGGCGGAAACCTGTTCCTGAGGGTCGATGCCTCCGGCGCGCGGCGCTGGAGTTTCATCTACGCGCTCTCGGGCAAGGAACGCGAACTCGGGCTGGGGAGCTTGCGCGACGTGTCCCTGGCGAAGGCCCGCGAACGAGCGGCTGAGATGCGCTCGCTCCTCACCGAGGGTCGCGATCCTGCAGTTGTACGGGCCGCTGAGACGCCCGCGACACCCAGCTTCGGGGCATTCGCCGACAGCCTGCTGCAGGACATCGAGGGCCAGTGGCGCAATGAAAAGCACCGGAGCCAGTGGCGGATGACGCTGACCAAGTACGCCGCGCCACTGCGCGACAAGCCGGTCGACGCCATCACTACGAAGGATGTGCTTAGCGCGCTCAGGCCGCTGTGGGGCACGAAGCCCGAGACCGGCAACAGGCTTCGCGGTCGGATCGAGCGCGTGCTCGCCGCCGCCCGGGCCAGGGGGCACATCGCCGGGCCCTGGTCGAACCCGGCGGCGTGGCGGGGCCATCTCGATCAGTTGCTGCCTGCCCGCCGGACGCTCAGCCGAGGTCATCACAAGGCGATGCCCTACGCGGCGGTGCCGGATTTCATGGCCCTGCTCGCTGAACAGGATGGGATCGGCGCCAAGGCGCTCGCCTTCACGATCCAGACCGCCGCCAGGACGGGTGAAGTGATCGGCATGCGCTGGAGCGAGGTCGACCTCGAGGCCCGGGTGTGGACGGTTCCGGCTGCGCGCATGAAAACGGCCAAGGCGCATCGCGTGCCGCTGTCCGAGCCCGCGCTGGAGATCCTCAAGAGGATTGCGCAGCTGCGGGATCAGGACGAGGACGGAGACAGCTTCGTGTTCCCTGGCGCGAAGCTGGGCAAGCCCTTGTCGAACATGGCACTTGGGATGTGTCTTCGCAGACTGGAAATCGACGCGACAGTTCACGGATTCCGAAGTTCGTTCAGGGTGTGGGCGGCCGAGGCGACGAGCTATCCGCACGACGTGTGCGAACTCGCTTTGGCGCACACGGTCGGCGACCGGGTCGTGGCCGCCTACAAGCGCACGGATCTGTTGGAGCAGCGGCGCGGTCTGATGGACGCTTGGTGCCGCTTCATTCAGGCCCGGACCGGAATCGTTTCCCTGGCCAGGATCGACCGCGCAGCCCCCGCCGCCTAAAGGCCCTGGACGGGCATTCCGGTCCTGTCGGGACCGTTTCCCTGTCCGCGCCTCCTCGGTCGCCTTAAGGCGTGGAATCGGCGTTTGTGGGGGCGCCGGACCCGGCTGTCGCGCCGCGTCGTCCGGCCCGGTCCGATCCACTGCGTGGCCCCTTCGCGGCACGCGGTCACATGTGCAGCGAACGCACCATGCGGTGTCGGTTGAGGATCTGAGGCCAAGCCTCTGGTGCGACACATCTTCGATCAACCGAAACCTTAATTGTTGCACTTAACGCACGCTCTTGTAAGATAAATTCCACTTTTGTCTTGTGGACTCCTGCTGCAGAAATCACTGCACGCCGTTCATCGCGGCGTCGCTTTTACAGGAGATCCCATGAACCAGCCGACATTCGCACCCACCCCCGCTCCCGCCTCGTTCAGGCCCAAGGGCGGGGCCAAGACCGGACCCAAGCCCGGGTCCAGGCGCAGGAAGGCCGCGCCCCAGCCCCTCCGGCCGTGGCCGGATTCGCCCGATACCCTTGTCAACCTCAAGCAGGTCATGGCGCATCGCCTGCCATTCTCGCGGGCGATGATCTACCGCATGAGCACTGACGGCCGCCTGCCTCCGCCGATCAAGGTTGGCCATAACGTCTGGTGGGTGGCAGGCGAGATTGAGGACGCCCTTTGCCGTCTCGCCGAGTTGCGCACGACCCAGACCGGCGTGTGAGCCTCCTATGCCGCCTCGTGCCCCTGTGCCTGACCTGCCGACCCATATGCCGGTCGCGCGTAGCGGCCTGAGCCGGTCGTGCAGGAACGCCCACGATGGACCGGTCCTGCGCCCGTCCCCGGAGGCGACGGTCGCCCCGGAAGACGCTCTGTCCTGACAAACTAAAGGCCCGGAGTTCGCTGCTCCGGGCCCTTGTCAGCCTTCAACCGTGATCCGGGAGCCGCCACGCGACCGGTTGGGATGAAAGCCTCACACGTCTCACGAGGACCCTGGCATTCTACCTGACCGTGATGCGCGCGAGAACTCCGGGGTCTCACGACGAGGAGATCCCATGCCGCACGAACGCACCGTGCACTTCCCCGCCTTCAAGGCCGCCGTCCTGAAGTTGCTGCGCGAGGCGGTCCATATCGCTTCCAACGCACCCGAGATGCGACTCGTCGGACCTCATGGGGAGCGGCTGTGATGGGCAGATCCCGCCGCCGATCAGCAGGGCCTCCTGTCTCTGAGGCGATGCTGACGGCTATCGAGCGCGCCGATCCGGGATGGACCGCGCGCACCCTGAAGCGCATCTGTGGGGAACCGCACAACGGCAGCAGCAGCGCAGCCGATTTCGCGAGGCTAATCGAGCACGAGTACCGCAGGGTCGCACCGCGTGGGGAGCGCCCATGAGCGACACCCGGCCCTCCATCGATTTCGCGGCCATCGCTCGATCCTGCCTGGATCGGGGCGAGCGGCTGGTGCGCTCATGGCTGCCTGGCGGACGCCGCGAGGGCCACGAGTGGGTGGCGCGCAATCCGGTCAGGGCCGACCGCAAGGCGGGCTCGTTCAAGGTCAACCTGCGCACCGGCAAGTGGTCCGAATTCGCGACCGGCGACAAGGGCGGCGATCTTGTCAGCCTGTACGCCTACCTGCACGGCCTGTCGCAGGTAAATGCGGCGCGCGACCTTGCCGCCAAGCAGGGACCGGAGACGCGCACCAGGGCGCGGATGCCAAAGCCCGCACAATCACCGGTCCCGGTGCATGCCAGCAGGCCGGAGGACGGAAGTTCGGCTTTCGCCCAAACCTTGTGGACCGAGGGCGTCGATTCCAAGAGCACGCTGGCCGAGGCGTACCTCACCAGCCGGGGCCATTCCCTCATCGACGACATGCGGCTGCGGCTCGTCCGCTTTCACCCTGCCTGCCCCTTCGGCAAGGACGGGGACGGCCGCACGATCCGCGTACCCGCCCTACTGATCGCGTTCCGGCCGCCGCGCGGCGATTCCGGCGAGCGCGAGCCGCCGCAGGCCATCCACCGCGTGGGCTTGCGGCCTGACGGCTCGAAGATCGGCAAGATGATGCTCGGGCCGGTCGGCGGGCTCGTGATGATGGTCTCTCCGGACGAAACGGTCGGGGACGGCCTATTCGTGACCGAGGGGTTCGAGGATGCGCTCGCCGCAAGGGCACTCGGCCTGCGCCCGGTCTGGGCCCTCGGCAGCACCAGCGGCCTTGTCAGTCTGGATGTACTGCCGGGCATCACATCCCTGACGGTTCTCGCTGACCGCGACCCGAACGGGGCCGGTGTCGAGGCGGCCCGCGCCTGCCGGGCGCGATGGCAGTCCGAGGGCTGCGAAGTCCGCATCATCCCACCAGCCGAGGGCGCGAAAGACTGGTGCGACGTGTTCGTGAAAAGAGGCCCCCATGCGTGAGGCGCCATCCCCTGACGAAATCCTCAAACAATACGGCGATCCGGTCGCGGACGAGCCGCCGCCGGGCGCGGCATCCGGCGAGTTCGAACAGGCGGCGCAGGTGATCGAGCGTCTGGCGAGCCTGCCGCCGCTCGAATACGAGCGCGAGCGCAAGGCGGCGGCCAAGCGGCTCGGGTTGCCGGTCGCGGCGCTCGACAGGTTCGTCAAGGCAGAGCAGCGGAAGCGACGGAAGGGTGCTGGGGCGCGTGACGAGGGCGCATTTTCCGGAGATCTTGCACTGAGCGACTTCGTCGCTCTGATGCCCCTCGGCAGGTTCATCTTCAAACCGACCGGCGCTGTCTGGCCCGCGCAGAGCGTCGACAGCCGCGTCCCGCCGATCGACCCCGACGGGGTCGAGCCGATGGCCGCGAGCGCCTGGCTGTCCCGCAATGCCGCCGTCGAGCAGATGACCTGGGCTCCCGGCGAGGAGCAGCTTATCCATGATCGCCTCGTGTCGGATGGCGGATGGATCGCGCGTCCCGGCTGCACCGCGTTCAACCTCTACCGGCCACCGGTCATCGCGCCCAGCACAGAGAACCCCGCGCCCTGGCTGGAGCACGTGCGGGCGATCTACCTGGACGAGTTCGACCACATCGTCGGCTGGTGCGCCCACCGCGTGCAGCGGCCGCAGGAGAAGATCAACCATGCCCTTGTGCTCGGCGGTCGGCAGGGGATCGGCAAGGACACCATCCTCGAACCCATCAAGTCCGCCGTCGGTCCGTGGAACTTCATGGAGGTGTCACCGACCCAGGTCATCGGCAGATTCAACGGGCATTTGAAATCCGTCGTGCTGCGCGTCAGTGAGGCGCGCGACCTCGGCGATGTCGACCGCTTCGCCTTCTACGAGCACATGAAGGCCGTCATAGCAGCCCCGCCCGACGTGCAGCGCGTCGATGAGAAGTTCCTGCCGGAATACGGCATCCCGAACGTCTGCGGCGTCGTCATCACCACGAACAACAAGGTCGGCGGCCTCTATCTGCCCGAGGACGACCGCCGCCATTTCATCGCCTGGAGCGGCCGCACCAAGGACGATTTCGCTGCCGCTTACTGGAGCGGGCTCTATGACTGGCTCGACCGCCAGGGCGGCCGGGAGGCCGTCGCGGGCTTCCTTCACCGGTATGACCTTTCGGGGTTCGACCCCAAGGCCCCGCCGCCGCACACACCGGCCTTCTACGAGATCGCCTCCGCGTCCAGGGCATCCGAGGACGACGAGATGGCCGACACGCTCGATGCGCTGGGGTGGCCCAAGGCGGTGACGGTCGCCGACATCAAGCAGGGCGCGTCCGCCGAATTCCGTCTCTGGCTGGATGACCGGAAGAACCGCAAGGCCATCGCCTACCGCCTGGAGACCAACGGCTACACCCTCGTCCGTAACCCGCATCAGAAAGAGGGGCGGTGGAAGGTCGGCGGCAGAAACACGGCGATCTATGCGAGCGATAAACTCACCGACCGCGAGCGGCGGGACGCTGCCGAGCGGCTGGCGAACTGGGCGTAGCCGAGGATCACGGACGGCCGCTGCCGAACCATCTCAAAGCCTTGCGCCGCAAGGCTTTGAGGACACCGGGACAGGCGCTTTCGCAACCCGCCCGTCCGTGGTGTCCGTGATCGCCTATTTACCCCAGCAAAAAACCTATTTTACCCCCTCACGCGCGTCAGGCTTTGCGGTGTTTATGGCGATCGGGTGATTGGCCGGGGGAATCAGAGGTTTTTTGCTGGGGGGAATGGAAAATCACGGACATCACGGATTCACGGACGGGAGAGCGTCCGCTCATGCCCCTCTCCGGGCCTCCAACCTGCCCCAAAAAGGACTCCGGCCCCTGACCGGCCCGGTCAGGCTCGGCCCCAGGCACCCGATGCCTCCTGGGATGCCCGCCAGTTCCTCTTCCGAGCCCGCTGGCGGCGATCCGAGGCTTGAGGGGAGCGGGGACCGGACAGGGCCCCTTAGCCGTCGGGCAGCCTGTTTGACGCGATCCGACCAGTCGCCTCCGGGCATCATGCATGGTGATCCATCGTCACAAGGACATCGTGCCCCTGTGAAGACAATCCCCCCACGAGAATTTCTCGCGGGGGAGACGCCGTCACCCTGTTTCAAGCCGGAAGGGTCAGAGGGAACCCTCCTCCCCGCGAGAAATTCTCGCGGGGAGACGCCTCTCCCGCACAGTCCGGGGCTGGTGCTATCGTGCCTGGCAAGGCCGTGGACACGAGGAGAGACCATCCGTGGCGGACAGTGTGCGGCAGGGCCTGATCCTGCGCGGTGAGGGAGGCCGCTTCCTGCCCGGCTCCGCCAGCCGTGGCCGCCCGAAGGGGTCGCGCAGCCGCCTCGCCCGAGCCTTCGTCGACGATGCCTATGCCGTCTGGCAGGAGCACGGAAAGGCCGCCCTGGAGACCCTCGCCAGGGAAGATCCCGGCATGTTTGTCCGCATCATGGCGGGCATCACCCTGCACTCCCTTTCGCGCGCCAAGCCCACCGTGCCCGACGAGGGCGAGGACGGCGGCCCTTGAAGGAGCCGCTCACGCCCAGAATCGGCCACCCGCATGAGTGCCTCAGGGGGCCTCGTCCTGCCCCTGGGCTAAAGGCCCCTGATGCATGAGCCAGAGACGGCCTGCGAGCAGCCTCATGCGCGGGCTCTTGTGGCCATGGAAGGTAGCCAGCAATCGCTCCAGGAGGCGTTCACGCACGAAGGCCCTCAGATCCTCGCCGCATTCCGCGCAGGGATCGCGCTCCGAGAGCCGGATCACGTCGCCCCATTCGGCGGCGGTGACCTGCAGCAGCAGGGCGCAGGCGTCGATCTCGGCGAGGCTCCAGGGACGCAGCGGCGACCGATCCGGCAAAGTCCCGCCGCGCGACATTGCTCCGACCATCGCCCCCTCGCGCGGCACCGAACGCAGCACCGTGCCGGTGGCGGTCATCCGCGTGCCGGGGTGAGGCACGCCCTTCTTCCCGGCCTTCCCAGGCTTTTTCCCGAGCAGGCGCTGCAGCAGGGTCGAGGCCGACCAGGCCCGGCTTCCGCGCCGCATGGGCTCGCGGCCTGACATGGCCCAATCCTGGCCGGTGAGGGCCAGGAACGTGACGGGATCGGCGCGCGGATTGTCGATCACGTTGACGAGGCAGCGGCTGTGGATGCGGTCGCGCTCCTCCAGCAACAGCAGGCCGTGCCGAGCCAGGAGTTCGGAATGGTCGATGCCGAGGCGGTGGGCGACGAAGGCGAGCGGCACGAGGCCGGTGGCCGCAATCAGCAAAAGGTCGGGATCGAGGGGAGCCCGGCCGTCATAAGGGCCGTCAAAGGGGCGGGATGCAGGGTCGGACATGGCTGTCATGAGCGGTCCTCCTTCGGGGAGGCCGTGCCCTTCGCGGCGGCCATGTCGCGCTCCAGGCGTTCGATCTCGCGGTTGATCGTCTCGAGATCCATGTCGTCGATGTTGCCGGTGCTGATGGCGGGCTCGACGGCGGGCTCACGCCAGTTTTTGACGCGCGGTGCGAGCAGCGCCTGGTTGGCTCTCAAGCTGACGCCGAGGTCGTGCTTCTGAGAGGCGAGCCACAGCATGTTGTTCGAGGCTTCGATCAGGGCGAGGTCGGCTCCGTTGTCGATCTCGTCGCGGTAATGCCGCTCCAGATCGGCGCGGGTGAGGCCGAGAATGGCGGCGACGCGGTCGAGGGAGAGGCCGTTGAGCATGCCTAAGACGACGATGCGGCGGGTGTCGGCGGTCGGCTCGTGCGGATCGCGTCCGTTGCCGCCGGACACGACGGTGAGGGCTCGTCGGGGCATGAACACCTCCTCGGGACGACTGTCGCGATGGGAGCGAGCATAGCACCGCATCGAGTCGATGGGGGAAAGCTGCCGGAATGGCGTGACACTGTGGATGAGGATGTCCTCGCTCATATCGTCTCACGCGGTTGCGAGTTAGAACGATGCTCAGCCATCCAGCAAGCCGCAACCTCGATCCGTCCTGACATGAAATTTTGTTCCAATGGACCAGACGTCCCGGATGAACTCCTCGTCGCGCGCGATGCTGGCGACGTCATCCTCTTCTGCGGAGCCGGTGTCAGTCAGCAGAACGCAAAACTTCCAAATTTCCCCATGTTGGCGGGCAGGGTCATTCAAAGCCTGGGCGCGGCACGGGACAGTCGCGCCCGTGCCCTGCTGAAACAGGTGTCGGGCCTCACGCAGATGCCCGACATTGGGGGCATCGTGGCAACCGACCGGGTGTTTGGGCTGCTTGAGCAGGAGTTCGACGTGTCCGACGTTCGTGCGGCCGTTGCGGAAGCCATCACGCCCGGCTCTGATGCCAAGCTCGATGCCCACCGCATTTTGATTGATCTTGCCACGACGCGCAGCGTCACCCGCTTGGTGACGACAAACTTCGATCTCCTGTTTGAGGCTTGCGACCCTGGCCTAGCCAGTGCCGGGCCGCCAAACCTGCCCGATCCCCACAGTGATCGTGACTTCCATGGCATCGTGCACCTGCATGGCCGCGTCGATGCTAACTACCGGGCCGCGCGGGACGAAGAGTTCGTCGTCTCAAGCGCCGACTTCGGCCGGGCCTACCTCTCAGTGGGTTGGGCCACGCGATTCATCCAAAGGCTCCTGTCGCGGTATCAGATCCTTTTCGTCGGCTACACAGCAGAGGATCCGCCCGTACAGTACCTCCTTGAGGGGTTGAACCTTAGCGCAGGCACTCGCAACAGGCTCTACGCCTTCCAGAGCGGCGAGCAACGCTCCGCCGTCGCTCTCTGGGAACATCGGGGCGTTCAGGCCATCCCTTTCGACGCCAGCCAAGACTTCGCGCCACTATGGGATACGCTCGGAGCCTGGGCAGAGCGGGCACGTGACCCTCGAATGTGGCATGAAACGGTGCTGTCCCGGGCTTCAGCCGGTCCCCAACACCTTACGCCGCATGAACGCGGGCAAGTCGCCCATTTACTCTCAACCCCTGAAGGGGCTCGCCGTCTGACGACGGCGGCTCATCCGCTCTGCGCGCAATGGATTCTTGTCGCCGATCCGGCCCAAAGATACGCCAACCCGGAGCGGAGCGGCTCGGAAGATGAAAATCTGACATCCTTCGACCCATTCAATGCTCTTGGCCTCGATAGCGATCCTTCACCTCAGCCTGTCGACCCTGAAGTCATCTTTAAGAAGCGAGACGTCCCTTCGGAGGCACTCGACGTTCTGGTGCCGAACCTCCTAGACCGAGAGCAGGGGCTCCATCGCTTTCGGTACGGGATACGCGGATCTTCCACTCACTTCGACGCGGACCTTCCGCCTCGTTTGCTCGCCCTTGGAACGTGGGTGCGCCAAACAGCGCACGAACCTGTCGCATTATGGTGGGCCGCCCAGCAGCCTGGGTTACACCCCGCGATCACGCGGGACATCGAATGGCGCTTGCTCCGTGAAGCTCAACGCTTCCCCGATGCAATCCGGCGCGGATGGCGACTGCTTTTTGCTGCGTGGCGCGATCAACGTGTCGACCCGATGATGCGGTGGTATGACATCGAACAAAGAGGCGAGCAGGAGGGTTGGACCCACTTTCTCGTCCGTGAACTTGTCCACATGTACCGTCCCAAGCTGATCGTGGGTCCTGCCTCCAGCCTCGCGCATCCTCTTCTCTGGGCAAGCGAGGGGCTGCCTGATGACGTCATTCACGCCCACATTGACTATCCACGACCGCACAAGGGCGTCTCCGTGCCGGATGAGTTCTTGCCCTATGCGGTAGAGTGCTTTCGAGCCAACCTCGATCTTGCGCTTGCACTGGAGCGTGACATCGGCAGCTCCGATTGGGTCTACCTTTCGCCGAGTCGTGGGCCAGAGGGAAGTTCCGAGACGACGGGCTCGGATTATGGCCTGACAGGTCTCGTTGCCCGTTTTCAGAAACTCGTGACCAACCTCGCGAGCGTAAACCGCGAGGCGGCTCTCAGTCAGATTCTTTCGTGGCCGACGCAGGACGATTTCGTTTTTGCGCGCTTGCGGATCTGGGCAGCAGGCACCGGACTCCTGAATGCACGCGAAGCTGGAGCGGTGTTTCTGACACTTTCTGAGCAGGCGTTCTGGGGCTTCGCGCACCAACGTGACCTGCTGTACGCGCTGAAGGATCGCTGGTTGGAACTTAACCCGGAAGACCGCGCGGCGTTAGAACGCCGACTCCTGACAGGGTCGCGTCCTCGTCCTGAGGACGTTAAAATAAGTGAAGAAGCGAGAACACACGCCCGGCTGGACCGACTGCACTGGTTGTCGTCCCATGGTGTGACGTTTAGCTTTGACATCAGTGAGACCCTGCGTGCACTCGGCGCGGCCGCCCCGAAATGGACGCCCGATAGCGGTGACACGGCGGCCGATTGGCATGAGTCGGAGGTCTACTCGGTTCCGACGGATAGCAGCCCGGGCCCGCTCGTTGAGACTCCAGTGCCGGACATTCTCCGTCTCGCGAAGGCCCTTGGGGGCTTCGATCTTGCCGCACGAACGGAACGTGATCCGTTTCGCGGCCTCGCTGAGCACAAGCCATCACGTGCTCTCGGGGCTCTAACACACGCGGCACGGTCTGGCGATGCACCACGATGGGCTTGGTCTGCGTTTCTGCGCACCGAAAGCCGAACCCGTGATCGAGTTCGGATGATCGGGGCGATTGCGGAACGTCTGATCAGGTTGCCCCCCGACAAGCTTGAGGACATTGCCTATCCGGTTTCCGAATGGATGAAGGCGATTGCGGAGCGGTTTTTCAGCGATGCGGCAGGTGTGCTTCCGAGTCTATGGGAAAGCTTGATGGCCGCGCTTCGCACCTCCGGTACCGAGCCACGTCTCCGCGATGATCGCTCATGGGCAAACGATGCCCTGAGCGCACCGGTTGGAAAACTATATGACTTTCTGGGCAAGGACCCTGTTAAAGACAATCTTGTGGTGGGTGGTGGCCTTCCTTGCGACTGGACCCATCGCGTCGAAGACCTTCTTGCTCTGCCGGGAGACATGCGGCGGCACGCACTGGTCATGCTGGCCCACCGATTGGATTGGCTGTACGTGGTTGATCCCCATTGGACTGCTCAGCATCTGCTCGCGCATGTGGCGGACCAGGGACCCGATGGTGATGCGATATGGGATGGCATCCTTTGGTCACCGCGCGTGTCAGGAAGGCTCTATCCCGCCTTGAAAGACATGCTGGTTAAGCGTGCTACGGCTGGACAAACGAGCCGACGCGAGGAGAGCACGGTTCTTGCCGGGCTGCTCCTGCGCGGTTGGGAGTTGCGAGCCTCATCTGGCGAGCCCCTGGTCAGCGATATTGAGTTGCGCGAGGTCCTGATCCACGCTGATGATCAGTTCCGCCAGCGGCTCCTCTGGCAACTTGAGCAAGGGTGTTCAGAGCCCAACAGTGATTTGCGAACCAGGGTCGAATCCTTTTTCGCTCATGTCTGGCCCAAGCAGCGAGCCCTGCGCACGCCAGACATGTCTGGGCACTTGGCTAACTTCGCCCTGGCAAGTGGCGACCTCCTGCCGAGAGTTGTTCGACTGATCCTGCCTAGGCTCGTGCCCACACGGGATGCGCCGCTCCGGTTGCACCTGGAGGATCTCGAGCCGGACGGGCATCCTGCCATCGCGCATCCGTCCGCGACGCTCGATCTGCTGTGGGCTGTGCTCGGTGAGGACACGGCGGCATGGCCAAACCGCATCGAGCCGGTCCTGGATGTCCTGGCGCAGACCCCGGAAACCGCATCCGATGCGAGATTGTCCGAACTCCGGCGACGCCTTGATATGTCCTAACGCCCAGTTCTCGTTGGGCATCTCAGATCTCCCCACGAGCAAGCGTTCACATTGCTCAAGCGACTGAACAATGACAGATAGCGGGCGGTAAAAGTAGCTGCCAGCCTTTGAACGGTGATGGTCCGGTTGTCGCACGTAGCTGCCGTCTGCCCGGCTTCTGCTTTAGGTTTAAGAAGGGCGTCGCGGCTAGGGTACCAAGCATTAGATTTTAGCCGCTAGCTCCGCTCTAGCTGCAGCCACCGTCCGATTACCTCCAGTTCCCGTTCATGACTGCTTCTCAGGAAATGACTGCAGCGTGCTGTGACGTCTTCAATTGGAAGGCGGGCGGGTCCTCTAAGGGCGCACTCCCAAACTGTCAGCACCCTCCAGCCGTCGGCAATCAGGCGCGTTGAGATGAGTTGATCTCGTGCCCGATTGCGGGAAATCTTGGCTTCCCAGAATTCGGTTCGGGTGGCTGGCAGCTTAAACATCGGACAGTTATGTCCGTGCCAGAAGCAGCCATGCACAAAAGCGACGGCCCGGTACTTGGGAAAAGCTAAGTCTGGCCGACCCGCCAGATGCTGCGGATGTAACCTGAAGCGCAAGCCTGCGGCGTGCAGTGTGCGACGGAGCAGTAGTTCCGGTTTGGTGTTCCGGCTGCGGATCCGGCTCATGTTGTGCCGACGCTGCTCGGGATTTAATACATCTGCCATTCAGATTTCAGATAGGACCTGCAGTAGCATCATCAACCACCCTTCGCAGCGCGGCGGCAATCTCTATGATGGAGGCACCAGGCCGGAGCGTCACCGCTCCGAAGCGAAACCCTTTCCGGTATTCTGGGTGAAAGAGGCGGCTAGGCATCTGGGTCCTTCTGTAGTCAGAGCCGAGTACCGGCAGATATGGCGCGAGGAGATACGCTGCGGTGACGATGCCCTTAACGTCGCCGGTTGCAGCCTCCTGCACAAGTGCGTCACGATACGTATGGATCGAACTAAGAGCGTCGTTAAGACCTTCATCGATCCTATACTTCGCATCCAGCACAATGAGCTGGCCGGTATGTTCTGCTGCGGTCGACTCAGAGATTACAACGACATCGGGTGTCATAGACCGACTAAATGACCCCTGGGCATCAGGCTCCTTCCAGAATTCACGATACTGTTTCTGGAAGCAGAGTTTCCAGCCTCTGCCGATGGATACAGTAACTGCACCGGTTGCAAGTGTAAGCCCGCCAGCTGCATCAGCGATGAAAAGATTGCTGGTTTCCAGACTCGAGGGTCCGAACTCGTGTGTGCCAGCTCGTACTAAGCGCAGAAAACACCACAACTCGTAAAGTTCATATGTCCTTGCCAGCGGCACACGCAGGAAGTCACCGAATACCGCAGCAATGCCAAGATTCATGTCCTGCCATACCCGATAAAAGCGTCGATAGTTGGGGTCATGACGGAATACGGCGGATAGCATGAGATGAGCCGGTGCATCCCCTGCCTCTGCGAACGGAGCTGCAGTCGCAATGCGGCTGATGCGGCGAGCCAAACGTCGGCATCGCGCTGCCCATGCCACTGCAATCTGGCGCTGATCCACTTCTCCGCCCGTCAGTTCCCGTTCGAGTGTATCTGCAGCCGCATTCAGCCAACTCGCCCAGTACCTGAGACACGCCCCCATCTGCCGGTGCTCTGCTAGGTCAAGCGAATTGAGCCTCTGCCTGATACGGATTTGCGCTGGCAGAAAGCCGCGCAATGCTGCAGGAAGCCGTGACGGCTTGGCGCTCTCCGCCAGCGGGCGACCTGAACGGAAGGACCGAAGTACCTCCAATCCCGTAGCCCGCTGTGCCCGGTGATATGGCAGCGCGACTTCCTCTGCCGATAATCTGCGCCGCGGATTGCGGACAATTGCAGTGACTATTTCCTCTAGTTCTTCAATCCGCGAACGTAAGAACTCGAGCCTTGCGATTGCAGGCGGTTTTGCGCTCGCTCCGCGTGCCACGGCAGTCCGAAAGCTACTAAGTGAAAAGAGCGCAAAGGTATCATCGAGAATCTCGCGCACCATAGAATCAAAGTCGTCCCGCGTGAGCTTGCGCCGATCTGGATCGGTGATGATCTCGAAACGGCGGGGGGAACTACCCGGGATGCGCAGTTCTGCATCGACTACTCCAGCATGAAACCCGGGCGACCAGCGCCAGAGTGCCATGTCCGGTCCAGGAGCACGTAATGCCTCGATGGCCAGATCATCGATGAGGAGGTCGGTATTTACAGCTTCCGGACTGCCACTCAGCTCAAAATGGTAGCTGCCTTTCTCATGGATTGCTCCCGGAGGAATCGAATCCGGATCCGGCCAGACCCGCCACCTCGAGCGTGTAGTCTCATCAGCGATATGCAGCGCCAGCATCGGCCAGCCTCAGCGGCTTGCCTGGAATGAGCCGAACTCGTCCAGATCAACCAGCAGCTTCGTGAGAAAACTCTGAGACTTCGGAAGCGAAGTGAATGCCTTGATCAACCCGGTAAGGAGCCGACGCTGCTTCTCCGCTCCGCGCAGTTTGGTCAGAACCTTCTGTACCATCAAATCGTCCACGGTCCCCGTCGGATCCGCCTTCAGATGCTCTGCAGCGAATGCGTGGTAGCGGACGACCTCCTCAGCGACGCGGTATCCGAACCCAAGGCTGTGAGGAGCCATTATGTCCTGCGCTATCTGAAGAAAACCCTCGCACGCGGCGCGGGCGTCCTTCAGCTGGGGCTCACGGGCTTCAAGCGTTGACATGAAACCCGCCAGATCTACAGCCGACATATCAATCACGATGGCCCGGTCTAGCACCTTGTCACTTACGGCATTTGTCGTTTCATCGATATTGATAGTGCCTATGACATAGAGGTTATCGGGTATTCTCAATTCTGCGGGGATATTTGTTCCCTTAGATCCTTCGAGCGGAACGCCGTTGGTGTGCAGTTGGAGCGCCTCTTGAGTTTCGATTGCGGACAGCACGTCGGAGAAATAGTACTCGACGCGTGCCAGGTTCATCTCGTCCAGCACGACGAATACGGGAGAGTCCTTATGTGCAGTCGCAAGGAGCACAGCCTCTAAGAAGGGCGGCACAACATACCGGTTCGAGAGAACATCGTAGTAGCCGGTCAACCCGGTTGGGTCGGTCCATTCAGGCCGGACAGGACATACAAACAGGAATGGGTTGGGGTTCCGCAGCTTAACGCCGTGGACCGCACGAGCATACTTCAACGCCAACTGTGTTTTGCCAGTACCAGACAACCCAGCCAGGATCACAAAATGCTTATGCGGAAGAAAGTTGAGTGCTGCATGGAAGCGGCGGACTTCGCCGCCAGGATAGTGGCCCTCAAGAGCGGCAACCGCCGCTTCGATGTCTGCAACGGGAATGGATGATGGCATTCGGCGCATTTCTGCGCTTACCTCACCAGCATCGTCCCAGACGCGGATTTCGTGGACCTTCTCTCGGCCGATGAGGTTGCCTAGATAGCCCACGAACTGCCGGGCCAGCAGGCTCCGGTGCACTGACGCTCCTGGCGGCCAGATTGCGAAGTGTATCGAATCAATCTTCGCCAAGCAGCTTGGATCAAGCTCACCTTTGTGGCGCGCCGCCGTCAGTGACTCTTTGAAGTCGTAGTTATGAAAGTATAGCTCCCCCGTATCCGTGATGTAGAATTTTACGTTATTACTAATGCTCCCTGGCTTCTTCGAGGCTGCAATGAGAGTCGCATTCCGCGCTTGTCCTTCATGAAACAGCTTCAGCAATCCGCTGTTTAAGGTTCCGATATCCTCTTTCACTGAGATGGCGAAATAGACCTCGTCGTGAGGCGGAAAAGTCAGCACACAAAGCAGAACCATCTGCTGGAGCGGAGTGGCTGTACCAGCAGCTATTTTCTCCGAATGACTCTCGAGATTGTTAGTGCAGGCAAACAGACCTCCCTCCAGAATACGGGCGCTGTTCGAAAAGCCGAAATTGCTCGCAATCCGTGCGCTTGTTTCTGTTCCCGGTAGACCCCTGATCGCCTTTTCAAACTGTTGCTGGCGTTCTGCTGCCGACATGCTCTTCCTTCGCCTTTGCACCCTTGAGGGTCTTAAATATCTCGGACGCCAAGGCCCTTGCCAGGAGCGGAGGAACGGCATTTCCGATCTGCCGGAACGCTGGATTCATCGTTCCGCTGAACACAAAACCATCGGGAAAGGATTGCAGCCTTGCAGCCTCGCGTACTGAAATCGTCCGGGCCTGTTCACTGTCGTAATGGATGTGGCTGTAACTGTCCTTGCCGAGGTGCGCCATGAGTGTTCTCGCTGGCTGATCTCTCCACATCTTACGCCATTTGTTTGGGAATTTTGATGCATCGTAAGGAGGAACAATCGAGTCCTTCAGGCGCTCGTATTCCGAAGAGCCTTCCCGAACCCTTTTGCCTTGTTCGCGCAGTTCGGAAATCCGCTCGGCCAGCATAGCCATGGCGTGCCGATGGGCCTCCGGATACTGATCCCCCGGATTGAGACGCGCGAAAAGTTCGTAGTCCCGGGGCAGATAGCGGATCACGTGGTCCCGCAGTCCTTCGACTGGCGCCTCGAACCCAGGCCAGGAGCGCATTTGCCGGGCATATTCCGACACTTTCCGACGGTTATCATAGGGTATCGGCTGGTCCATACGTCGTGCGCCGCGCTTCAGGATGCCTGATGCGAGCTGCTTCCGAGCATAGATCGGGGGGAGATCACCAATAGCCTGTTCAGCAGTTATGGCTGAGGGAAGGTCCGGACCCGAGGCTGGCGGTTCAATATAGTCATGCGCGGCTCCGAAGAGGCCATTAAGTACTTTCAAGGCAACTGCGCGCGATCCGTCATAGCCAGCAGGAAGGGTCATCCAATGTGACGGAGACGGGAATGAAACGGAGGCCGCGACTTCTCGGCGGTAGCCGATCAAGAACATTCTCTCTCGCATCTGCGGCACGCCATAATAGGAGGCGTTCAGGAGGGTGTATCCGCAAACGTAGCCCTTTGCCTCGAGAACCTCGCAGATTTCCTCGGCGATGTTCTGGCCGCCATGGTTGAGAACATCTGGAACATTCTCCATCAGCACGACGAGTGGCTGAAATGCTGCAACGTATCTAAGATATTCCTGATAGAGCCGTGCGCGAGGATCATGCCGAAACGCCTGAGGGTGTGAATCAATCTCGCGGAGCTTTGGACGGCCGACACGGGCAAACGCTTGGCACGGTGGGCCACCGACAATTACATCGAACGCGTCGTCGACAGGTCCCAGGTCTAGCTCTGCCACCAAGTCTTCAGGGTGCGTGGCAATAATGTCACGAGACCTGCTATGGCGGGCGTCATCTGGATGGAAATTCAGTCCATGGGACCGAGCTGCATCAGGATCCAGCTCTAGAGCTGCCCTGATTGCAAATCCAGCTGCCTTGAAGCCAAGGGACAGCCCGCCACACCCTGCGAACAGGTCAAGGACACGCGGCTTCTCACCGGCACGAATTCGCGCAAGCTTCTGATGAACGGCGTCACTCGTCATGCTCGACTAGTTCCTATTTCCGCTGAGCAACACGAAACTGGCCCAGACAGGTTAACGATCCGGCATGAATCGAAAAACGCTGGCCCTGCCAAAGCTTGCGCCCCGAAATACGTTGTTGCTCCAACGCATGGTCCGTGACCTGCAATCTGAGTATCCTGTTACAGAGATGGCCGGTCGATCCCTTCCTGGCTGCACAAGCTACAGCATATGGCACCAGCCCGGGCCGCGCGCCAGCCAGCTCTGAGTTTGATCCCCAACTCTTCAAATCCTGTCTCACGGGCTCGGTGTGCAGACTTGCGGGGAGTGCTGAAAAATGGTCTGGCTGTAAATGAGGTGCGCCTCCCATTGTTCGTGATCATCTCAAGGCTTTTGTAAATGACTGTATCGTTGGTCGATGTGCAGAACTCTATCAAGTCATTGATCCGACAGAATAGAATTAACTCACTCATTTATTCACTTCTCATTCCTGTAATTGTCGGCGTCTATTGCACGTTTTATGACAAGCTTGTGGCTGTTCATCCCCTTCTGTTTTGGGGACCTGTATTGATGTTCGTTCTATTTGCTCTGGTCACAGCCTATTATACTTATGATGTAAAACTTGCTCCTGAGATATATCTGGAGATGGAAGACGCATATGATCGGATTGAGAAGCTGGAGGGGAATACCCGTTTCTTGAATGTTCTTCAGGAGCAATCCCTCTCATGGGGCATTATCGTTCGCAATCATATTCATGATCAGACAAGAACCCCTGAATATCTTAAGGAAACAATCAGGGAGATCCTTTCGCTCATCGTCGAGGATCGGGAGCGTTTGTTTGATTTTGATGCCAGCGAACTCTGGAGCTTCTCCGTCTATGTTTACGATACGAGGGATGGCCTGCTGCATCCGATATGGCGGGACAAGCATCGCAAACATCCTTCAAGTGGGCCTGGGCGCCTATGGGCGCCCGGTCGCGGCCACGTCGGCATTGCATTTGCTCAGTGCGTGCCGAAGATATGCCCGGATGCATATGCACCCGGGGTTTGGGAAATGTTCAATTCGGCAGATCAGGCGGAGCCTCATGATTCGAGGGCGTATGCCTCCTTTGTATCTGAACCGATTGGGCCAGTCGGCGGGAAATCCCACCCTTATGGCGTCTTGGTTGCTACAAGCGATACGGTAGGACGGTTTGACATAGCCTCAGCCCTAGCCCTGCGGCACGCCGCGAGTGCAATTGCAACGCTTATATATCTAGCGTACGATCAATCAGACCTCGAGAAAGTGTGCGATCTTGCAAACTGAAACGAGGCTGACGCGTTCGGCTCAGAAAGGCCTGCAGGAGTAATTATGACTGCACCGATCTCAAAAGGACCTGTTCAAACCTATAGCCGTAAAGCTGAAAGGCTCAGTGAACGCGTTGCAAAGCCAGAAAGCGACCCAAAGCTGTTGGATGAGCTTGTAACGGCAGTGAGGGCCCAGGCTGATGAAATCTCCGAGTATATGATCAAGAAGTCCAGTTCCGGCCGGACACCTTTACGGAAGACGCGGAGGTTTGGGTAATTCCATCCTCAGAAAAAAACGGTTCCCTGACCGTGGCGAGTTGTGACGCCTAGCCGCCGACACTGAGCGGCTGCGAACTTCATCGACTGACGGTCGGTGTCAGCCTGTGAAATCTCCGTCCCTAAGCGCGCCCGAAAAGCACAGCCGTTTAGGGCGAGCAGCGTCACGGAACAAGTCGACGCCAACTATTGGAATGCGATCTTTTCAAGCTGCTTCAGCCGTAGTTCATAGGTGGACGAAATGCAGTCCGCGTCATCCTCACATGCGTTCCGCATGCGGTACCAATTCCGCTGGCTCGTCCTTGTCTTGTCAGCGACGGACTTGGGCGCGGTCTTCAGGATATGTGAGTAGAGAGCTGACATGGCCAGATCGCTGGCGGACAGCTCCTGCCTCCGGCAGACGGCGTTCTCGGCCACGGTCGATGCCTTCCGGCAGTCGAAGGAAGGTGACCGGACGACTGTTCTCCCCGTCTCGGCCACTTTTCGCACGGCCTCGACACAGCTTGCGAGAAGTCCGCTACGGTCCCTCAGGTTGCCGACCGCCTCCATCTCGTAGGAGAGGAGGCGCCCGAAATTCTCCCCTCCGAAGGCATCGTGCCCTTCCTTGAAGGTCTGCTCCCCGAGGGACTTCATCTCTGCGGCGTCGAGGCCGAACAGGTTGGAGCAGGTCGCGGACAGCTCGATGTAGCCCGCCCCGAGCCTGACCATGGCATCGAGAGTGGGCTTCGAGCTTGGCGGGGTGACGGTCGTGCCGTCCTGCTCGAAGATGTCGATGCCAAGCTCGCGTGCCTTATTCGGGGTCAGTAGCGAGAACCCCTCCGGAGGCGACTGCGTGATGAACATGATCGCCTCGCGACGAAGCCCGAGATGCGTGAGGTAGGATCCAATGTCGGCGTTTCCCATGCCGGTCTCGCGGAGCTGGCCGTTCTCACGGATGTACGCCGCGTGGAACCCGATGGTGGATCGCGGCGACATGTAGCGTCGGTTCGCGGATATCCAGATCAGCGCACAGGCTGAGTAGCACTCCTGATCGGGCAGGACCACGGTTGCGAAATTCCGTTGCCGGATCTGTACGCCCATGTCCAGGGCGTCCTTGACGAGGCCCCCGGGTGACATGAGAACGATACTGGCCTTGGGACGCGAGAGCCCACCTAGTATCTCTGCGAACCGATCCGCATCCCCACTCCGGATCGGCCCTTTCACAAAAACCATGCTCACATCAATCCCGGAGGGACTGAAGACGTCGAACTCGGCAGATCGGGCCGTGCAGATTCCTACCATGAGCACGACCATTGCAGTCGATAGGCTTAGCCAGACGTGCGAGAAAAAGCTCAATTTCGCGGCGATTCGGGTCGTCAGCGGCAGTTCTTGTGTCCCCGGCGCGTCCCCACTCCGTCCTATGGTCGGGTGGATACCTAGAACCTGCATAGCTAACTCGTTCTAAGATTTAAGAATTTAATGGTCGGAGCGAGAGGATTTGAACCTCCGACCCTTGGTCCGCCAGACAAGCCAGAGCAGGCTCGACGGCCGGTTCCCGCTGAAGACCATGCCGTGGCTCGTGCCAAAGACCGGGGCGGAAACCGGGGTGAATCGCTGGGCTCGAATGGAAACATCAAACAATTCAATCCCTTAGCCAAACACAATGGCGGAGGGGGTGGGATTCGAACCCACGGTGGGCTTGCACCCACGGCGGTTTTCAAGACCGCTGCCTTAAACCACTCGGCCACCCCTCCAAGGGCCGGAAAACCGGTTCCGACCCGTGCTTCTCTCTAAGACCGTGGGCCCTGCGGCGTCAACCGAGACCGACGGCTCGTGCCGTTACGACCACTGCACCCGCGAGGCATCCGCCTGGAAGTCGTCGAGAGGCTGGATGTGATCCGCAGCAGGCTGGTCGAGATCCGGTACCGGATGCGCCCCGGACGCAGCAGCATCTCCGGCATCCACCTGCTCCGTCCAGGCAGCACCCGCGCCGTGGCTCGGATCGGTCGCGCCATCCGCCATGAGCAGAAGAATATCCGAACCGGCCAGGTCCTGAATCGTCCCGGAAGCCCCCATTGGAGCCGCCAAGCCCGAGGCATGAGCGACATCGTCCACGACGACGTCGACACTCCTCTCAAGCGAAGCCGCCCCCTCGCTGTCGACCAGCACCACGCCGATGCTGCGGCTGCCGGCTGCGAGGCCTGACGCGTCGCTGCTCTCGAGCACGAGGGCTTCGAGCACCGACGCGTAGATTTCGGGAGTCGCATGCCCGCTCAGCGTCAGCGTTCCTGTCCCGGCGGCGTATCCGCCGCCCACGATCTCGATTCCGGTATCGCCGATCATCGTGCGCCCGTTGTCCTCATGAAGGACGAAGCCTTCGACATCGAGGCGGTCGCCGGGCTGCGCTCCGGAGAGCGTGATGGTCGCCCCGCCGAGATGCGAGCTGTCGATATCTTCGGCAGCGGCGCCGCCGATGGCCTGCGCGTGGTGCGTGCCGGCTTCGACGTGGTTGGGCGATGCGAGCGCCAGTTCCGGTGCATCGTTCACGGCCTCGGCAGTCACGGAGAACGGCGTGGTCGTCGTCGCCGTTTGGCCTGCGGCTTCCTTGCTCGTGGCCTGAAGCGTCAGATTCAGTGTCCCGTTCCAATCCTGCGGCGGCATGAGCTGGAGGCCGGACAGGCTGGCGGCCGGCACCGTCCATGTGCCGCCTCCGACAGCCGTACCATGCGAGAGCATGAAGCCGTCGGGCACGCCGAGGATGCTGACCGTCAGAGTCTCTGAGCCGACGGTATCGACGAGAGAGGCTGAAAGGTTCAGCGCAACGGCGTGATCCTCAAGCCCTGCCGCGTCTCCCGCCACCGTTGTGGGCGCGTCGGCAACAGCCGACACGCTGACTGTATGTGTGCCGGTAATCTCGCGACTCACACTCGTGCCGTTGCCGGTATCGGTGATCGTCGCCTTCAGGGTCAGCGTGAAATCCGCATCGCTGTTCTCAGCCGGCCGGAGCGTCACGAGCCCGGCGCGCAGATCGGCGGTCGCCACCTGCCACAGGCCCGGGCTGAGTTCCGTTCCGAGATTGAGGCTGGCCCCCTGCGGCAGTCCCGAGACCTGGGTGAAGTCCGACCAGGTCTCCGAGCCATCCGTATCCAGAAGGGTGAAGGTCGGCTTGAGGAGGATGGACGTATCCTCGGCTCCAGCGCTCGCGCCGGCGATCGTGCCTGAATCCGCCACCGGATCGAGGCTGACCGTGAAGTCTACCGATGTCCGGGCGGTCGATCCCCCTGCACTCTCGGCGGCGATGCCGGTGAGCGTGAGCGTGAACGAGCCCGAGGCCTGCGCAGGCGGAATGAAGGTCACTCCGCTGAGCTGCGCCGGCGTGAGCAGCCAGGAGCCGTCGGCCTGCTTGGTTCCGGCGCTGAGGCTCGCACCGGCCGGTAACCCGCTGAGCACGAAGCTGAGACTTTCCGAACCGTCGGTGTCGATCAGGGCGCCCCCGAGGCCAGTGAGCCTGATGGACGTGTCTTCGCGTCCCGAAAAATTCACCACGGTCACGGAGGGCGCATCGGCAACGGCATCGACGTGCACGCGGAAGGTCGCCTCGCTCGTGGCCGTCTCACTATTCGTCTCACGGCTTGTGGCGCGAAGGGTCAGGCTGAAGGAGCCAGAGAAGTTCTGCGGCGGCGTCACGGAAAGGCTCGGCAGATCCGATGGCGATACGAGCCAGCTTCCGTCCGGCTGGCGCGTGCCGTGCGAGAGCGAGGCGCCCGCGGGCATTCCCGAGATCACCACGGACAATGTCTCCGAACCGTCCCGGTCGGTCAGGACAGCGGACAGGTTCAGGCCGATCGGCTCGTCCTCGCGGCCCGCTGCATCGCGGGCGCTCACCACGGGAGCATCGGCCGTCGCATCCGCGTGGACTTCGAATGTTTCCCTCGTGGTTTTTACCGAACCGTTCGAGGTCTCGCGGGAATGCGCCAGCATGGTCAGGGCCATGGTGCCGCTCCAATCGGCGGGCGGCGTCACGGTCAGGCCCGCGAGCTGCGAGGGTGTCAGAGTCCAGCTGCCATCGCCATTGTTGAGGCCAGCGGAGAGACGTGCACCTTCCGGCAGGCCTTCGATCACCACCGACAGGACTTCGGACCCGTCGGCATCGGTCAGCGACGCCGAGAGGTTGAGAGCGATTTTTCCGTCTTCGTTGCCCGTCGCGTCATGGACGGTGACGATCGGTGCATCGGCGCTCGGCGCGACGGAGATAGCGATCGTCCGGCTCGTCGCAAGCGTGTCGCCGTTACTCGCCTCGCGCGTCGTCGCCTCGATCGTCAGCGAATAGGTGCCGTACTTGTTTGCGGGCGGAACGAATTGCAGGCTTCCCAGATGGGCGGGATCGACCGACCAGCGCCCGTTGCCGAGATCGGTGATGCCGTCACCTTCGAGGCGTGAGCCTGCCGGGAGCCCGGATATCACCACGGCCGCAACCGACTCGCTGCCATCCTTGTCGCTCACCCCGACGGTGAGATTCAGTAGGACCGCCACATCCTCGACGCCGGCAGGCGGAGCGGCAGAGATGACGGCACTGTCGGCCACCGCGGACACGGTGACGTTGAGATCGGATGTGGTGGTCGTCTCGCTGGCCGTGGCTTCCGTCGACACGGCTGTCACACGCAGAGTGATCGTGCCGGAGAAGTCCGCCGGGGGAACGAGGCTGACATGCGCCAGCTGATCCGGCCGCAGCACCCAGGTGCCGTTGAGAGGATCCCTCACGCCGACCGAGAGGCTTGCACCGGCAGGAACGCCTTCGATGCGGATGCCGAGCGTCTCGCGGCCGTTATCCGTGTCGGATGTTCCGGCCGCGATGGACAATTGCACCGAGCGGTCCTCGACCGTCCCTGAATCGGCGACAACGAGCGTCGGCGTCTGGGCAATCGGCGCGCCGCCCGGAACCGTGCCCGATCCGTCGCCCTCGCCTCCATTTCCGCCGCCCGAAGGCGTCGTGACGGTCACCGTCACCTCTTCTGTGCGATGCGACTGGTCGCCCTCGCGTTCCACGGCAACCGCCGTGATCTTCAGATCGAAGCTGCCGCTGTAGCCCGCAGGCGGGCGGATCGAGAGATCGGGGAGCGCTTCGACAGGGACCAGCCAGACGCCATCGCCGGCCGGAATGCCGGCCGAGAGAACCGCGCCGGCCGGCACGTCGCGCACCCACATGTACAAGCTCTCGGAGCCGTCCGTATCGCCCGGCGTCGCCGTGATGTGAAGCGGGATCAGTCCGTCGTCGGGATCGATGCTGTTGTGACCGGCGCCGGTCGATTCCGTGAGCGTGAGCACCGGAGTGTCGGCGTCCCCCGCCGGATCCACCACCATATGGCCGCCGATGGGCGTCCGGATTCCGCCCGTGTCCTCGATGGTCATTTCGACGGTGAGCGTCGCAGCCCGGTCGCTGTCATGCGGCATGGTCAGCGTCACGCCCGTCATCTGCGTGGCGGGAATCCGGTAGATGCCGTTCGCATCGGCTGCGAGAATCGTGCCGTCCGCAAGTTTCAGGACCGCGCCGTTAGGCACGTTGCCGATGAGGATGTCGCCGACGACTTTTTCCGAATTGTCGCTGTCGCCGAGGCCGGGATCGAGGCGCAGCGCGATGGGCTGGTCCTCGGTTCCTCCGATGGTGCCCCAGTTGCCCGAGTGTCCGTCGAGGCCGCCGACGGCGGGAGTGTCGACCACCGCCACGACATTGACCGGGAACAGCACCGGCGTCTTCGCCTGATCGCCGCCATCCGCCTCCTGCGTGACCGCGGTCACGCGCAGCTCGATGGTGCCGGAAAAGTTGGGCGGCGGAAGCAATGTCGCCTGCCTCGCTTCCTCAGCGGTCAGGGACCAGATGCCTGGTCCGCGATACGTCCCGTGAGACAGAACCGCGCCTTCCGGGATGCCGGAGATGACGAAGCTCAAGGTCTCCGAGCCGTCCGCGTCCGGCAGAGTTGCGGTAAGGTTGAGCGCGATCGGAGTGTCCTCGAATCCGGTCGCGCCCGTGACATCCATGACAGGCGCATCGGCCACGGCGCGCACCGTCACCCGAAGATCGAGCGGCTGGCGCTCGGCCGTGCTGCCGTTGGGCTCCGCGGAAATGGCGGAGACCTTCAGGGTGAAGTCCTTGTCGGAATGCGCAGGCGGCGTGATGGTGAGGCCGTTCACCTGCGCCGGGTCCACCAGCACGGAGCCATCGGCTGCGCGGACGAGAACCACGCTTCCGGCGCGCACCACCGCTCCGTCCGGAATACCGGCGATCCTGAAGCCGACGATTTTCTCCGAGCCGTCGCGATCGGTCGTCCAGGCTGCCATGTTCAGCGGGATCGCCGTATCCTCGTCTCCCACGGAATGGTTGACGCGGAGCCCAGGAGCGTCGGCGACGGCCTCGGCCTTCACCTGGAAGGACAATTCGGTACTGGCCTTGCTGCCGTTCGAACTTTCGGTCGCGGTGGCGCGGATTTTCAGGTCCAGCGTTCCGGAGAAATCGACCGGTGGCTTGAGAGACAGCTGCGGCAGATCTTCGGTCCGCACGAGCCAGGAGCCGTCCGACTGAAGAGTTCCGCGGGTCAGGGTCGCATCCGCCGGCACCCCATAGATCCTGACGGCCAGCGTTTCCGATCCATCCCTGTCGACCAGAGATGCGGAAAGATTGAGCGGGATTTCAGTATCCTCGTTCCCCGAGACGCTGACGGCGGTCACGCTCGGCGCATCGGCCACGGCGTTGACCGTCACCCGGCTCGTCCCGGTCACTTCGCCGCTCACGGTCTTCCCGTTGCCGGTGTCCTGCAGGGTTGCGGTGAAGGTAAGGGTGAAATCCTCGTCGCTGTGCGCCGGCGGCTTGATCTTGACCTGCCCGGTCCGCAGGTCCCCGGTCGGAACGCTCCAAACTCCCGGCTCCACCATCGTGCCTCGATTGAGCGTCGCGCCGGAGGGCACGCCGGATACCCGCGTGAATTCGGACCAGGTCTCCGAGTTGTCTTTGTCGGGCGTGTCGAAGGTCGGGCTGATCGTGATCCAGCTGTCTTCGTTGCCGGCGGCCGAACCGGTGATGGTCCCCGCATCGAGCACGGGATCGAGATTCACCGTGAACGTGGTCGCATTGCGCGCACTCGGCACGCCGGCCTCGCTCTCGGTCGCGACGGCCGTCAGCGTCAGCTCGAACCGGCCCGACCCGTGCGGCGGCGGCGTGAGCACCAATCCGGTCAGCTGCGCCGATGTCAGCAGCCAGCTGCCGTCCGCCTGTTTGATGCCGGCATTGAGCGTTGCGCCGGGAGGCACGGTCAGCAGGAAGCTCAGGCTCTCCGAGCCGTCGATGTCGCGCAGGGCGCCACCCAGACCCGTGAGGGCGACAGGCTCGTCCTCGCGGCCTGAGAAGTTGGCCACCGTCACGTCGGGCGTATCCGCGACCGCGCCGACCTGGACGCGGAAGTCGGCCCTGCTCGTCTCGGCGTCGCCGTTGCTCTCCCTGGCGGTCGCTTCGATGCGCAGATCGAGAGGCCCGGAAAAATCGTGCGCAGGCGTCAGTTTCAGATGAGCAAGATCGGACGGCGACACGCGCCAGCTGCCGTCCGGCTGACGGGTTCCATGCGACAGGGAGACGTCCGACGGCACGCCGAAGATGCTGACGGACAGAAGCTCCGAGCCGTCCTGATCCTTCAGGGCTGCCGAGAGATCGAGGGCGATGGCGGTATCTTCCGATCCCCTGACGTCGTGCACTACCAGGATCGGCGCGTCGGCAACGGCCTCGACCGAGACCTGGAAGTCCGCGCGCGTGGTCGCCGTCGAGCCGTTCGAAGTCTCCCGCGCCTGGGCCACCAGGGTCAGAGGCATGGTGCCGCTCCAGTCGGCAGGCGGCGTCAGCTTGAGACCGGCGAGCTGCGCCGGCGACACGGACCACGTGCCATCGCCGTTATCGGTGCCGGCGGAGAGGCGCGTTCCAGGCGCCAGTCCCTCGATCGTCACCGACAGCACCTCGGAACTGTCCGTATCGGTCAGCAGCGCCGAGAGGTCGAGTGCAATCGCCTGATCCTCCTGCCCCGCTGCATCACGCACCGTGACAGTGGGAGCGTCGGCGACAGCCTCCACCGCCACCTGGAACGGCAAGTTCGTCGTGGCGGTGATGCCGTTCGAACTCACGGAATTGGCCTGAAGGGTCAGGTTGATCGTGCCTGAGAAATTCGACGGTGGAAGAATCGAGAGGTTGGGGAGATCGTTGGGATCGACATTCCAGCTGCCGTCCGGCGCGCGGCTGCCATGCGAGAGCGACGCGCCCGCCGGAACGCCGAGAATCGTGATCGACAGGACCTCCGAACCGTCGGTGCCGGTCAGGGATGCGGAGAGATTGAGCGCAATGGACTCGTTCTCTCGCCCTGCCGCATCGTGCGTGATCACCACGGGCGCATCGGAGATGTCGTCCACGACGACCCGGAAATCGACGTTCCGCGTTGCTGTCGAGCCGTTCGACGTCTCGCGGGCAGTCGCCCGGAGCGTCAGATCGATCGTTCCGGCGAAATCAACTGGCGGCGTGATGGACAGATGCGCCAGATCGGCGGGAGGGACGCTCCAGCTGCCGTCCGGCTGGCGGATGCCGTGCGAGAGGGTCGCGCCGTCCGGCACGCCCAGGATGCTGACCGAAAGGATTTCCGATCCGTCGCTGTCGATCAGAGCGGCCGAGAGATTCAGCACAATCGGCTGATCCTCATCCCCCGCAACGTCGCTTGCGGAAACCGCGGGCGCGTCGGCAACGGCGTCTACCGTCACTCGATGCGTCCCGGTCACGACCCGGCTGACGCTCATCCCGTTTCCGCTGTCGGTCAGGGTCACTGTCAGGGTCAGCGTGAAATCGGCATCGCTGTGCTCCGTCGGGCGTACGCTTACGAGCCCGCCGCGCAGATCCACCGTCGCGACCTGCCACAAGCCGGGCGCGATTTCGGTGCCGCGGCTGAGCGAGGCACCCGCCGGCACGCCTGCAACCTGCGTGAATTCGGACCACGTCTCCGAGCCGTCCATGTCCGGCGTCAGGAAGGCCGGCTGAATCAGAATCGAGGTATCCTCTGGTCCCTGGCTTGCACCACTGACGCTGCCGGCATCGACCGCCGGGTCTAGGCTCACCACGAAGGAAGCCGAGGTTCGGGCGCTCGGAACGCCCGCCTCGCTCTCGGTGGCGATCGCCGTGAGCGTGAGGGTGAACTGTCCCGACATGTGGGCCGGCGGGGTCAGCGTCAGCCCTTCGAGCTGTGCGGGCGTGAGCGCCCAGCGCCCTCCGCCAAGGGAGGTGCCGGCGCTGAGCGTCGCTCCGACAGGAACGCCAGAGATCACGAAGCTGAGGCTCTCCGAACCGTCCGTATCGCGCAGGGCGCCGCCGAGGCCCGCGAGGCTCACGACCCTGTCCTCCTTGCCATGGGCATCGGCGACCGTCACGCCCGGTGCATCGGCGACGGCGTGGACCTGCACCTGAAACGTCACTTCGGACGGAGACATCGCGCCGTTGGATTCCTGCGACGTGGCGCGCAGGGTGAGGTTAAATTTGCCGGAAAAGTTCTCCGGCGGAACGATCGCGAGGTCGGGCAGATCGGCGGGAGAGACGCTCCAGCTGCCGTCGGACTGGCGCGTGCCGTGGGTGAGAGAAGCCCCTTCGGGAACACCGAAGATCTTGATCGTCAGCAGCTCCGAGCCATCGGTGTCGGCGAGGATCGCGGACAGATTCAGAGCGATCGGCCGATCCTCCTGCCCCTCCGCATTGTACGCCTGAACCAGCGGCGCATCGGCGGTGACGTCCTGCGGCTCTTCAGCAGGCGGCTCGTCGGCAGGCCGCTGCGGAATGACGATCTGGTGGTCCGGACGATCGGTGCCGGCATTCACGACCTCCGGGGCGAAGGCCACAGCCACGGCGGTGTCAGGCACATAGCTCGACGAGCCCGAGGAAATGACAGCCTTCGGTGCAAGCGACGACCGGGGTGCTGCAGGTGCCGTCACCCTCACATCGTCGGGCAGCGCCACACCGATCACCGCAGGATTATCGTTCGATGGTGTGAGATCCGATGCGCTCGACGGTGCTTCATCACGTGGTGCGGTCTGGTCTGTCGCTTCTATCCCGATCTCATGAGGCCTGACGGAGGCGTTGCCGGAGGGCGCTCCCGGTACCATGCCGAAGGCTGTAACTGCTTCGGTCCCGCCGACGAGATTGCCGCTGGCTCCTCCGTCGCCGGTCGGAAGCATGCGCTGCACGGCGCGCAGGGCGCGCAATGCTTCCTCGTCGACAACGCTGGCATCGAAGGGAATGGTGAGATCGGGCTGCTGGCTCATGGGCTGGGATCCTCAGCGCTCATGGAAGGAGGCTGCCATCGCCGAGTAGATCGGCTTCAGCAGATATTGCAGCACCGTCTTGGTGCCGGTAGTGATGTCGGCCTGGACGGTCATACCGGCCACGAGCTGCGCATAACGCGGGTCGTGGCCCACATGCTGCTGCTTGAGTACGATCCGGGCGCGATAGTGCGGCTGGCGTTGCTCGTCGAGGAAGGTGCCGGCGGAGACCCGCTCGACCATTCCTTCGACGGAACCGAAGCGCGCATAGTCGAAGGCCTGCACCTTCACATGAACGGGCTGTCCGGCTTCGATGAAGCCGATATCCCGCGGCATGAGACGCACATCCGCCACCAGCGATGCATCCTGCGGCATGATCTCGGCCACGAGCCCGCCTGGAGGCAGCACGGTGCCGGGACGATGAACCGCAAGTCCGCGCAGGACACCGTCGATGGGCGCACGCAGCACGGTGCGATCCGCACGATCCTCGAGCTTGCGGACGAGTTCCGTGGTCTCCGCGACCTCGAGGGCGACGCGGGCCGCTTCCTGGCGTGCCTCGTCCACTGCTGCGGACTGCACCTCGACGATCCGCGCCTCCGCCTCGGCGAGGCTTCGCAATGCGGTGGCGTGTTGGCCGCTCAGGCGCTCGTGCTCGGCCTTGGCGTTCATGAACAGCCGCTGCGCCTCCAATACGGCGAGACGCGTGGTCAGGCCGTTGCGCGCGAGCTCCTCGCGAATGCCGAGCTCCTTGGAATGCAGCGCCGTCTGCTCCTGCAGGGACGAAATCTGACCTGACAGCGTCGCGAGATCGCCGCGCCGCTGCGCAACCTGCTCCTGCAGAACCGAGATACGGTCGGCGAGCGCCCGCATGCGCGCTGTCAGGGCGGCTCGCTGCGGCTCGGCGAAGGTGCTGGTTGTGAGGAGCGGTGCCACCTGCGTCCCGCCCGTCGCGTCCGCGACCATACCGGCCGTGGGAATCTGGCGGCCGCGCAGCTCCATGGCGATGAGGTTTCCATTCGCTGCGGCGGCGAGGCGCTGGGCCTGAAGCTGCAGGGATTCGAGCCGGAGCCGGGCCTGCGACAGCTCGGACTGTGCGGCCGCATCGTTCATGCGCAGAAGAGGCTGCCCCGCCTCGATCTGCTCGCCTTCGTTCACCAGCACTTCCGCAACGATGCCGCCTTCGAGATGCTGCACCGGAGCGGGCGCAACCGCCGGCGAGATTTCGCCGACGCTGACGGCGACCTCCGGCACTTGGGTCAAGGCTGCCCAGGTCAGGGTCGATGCCACCAGCAGACCGGTGCCTAGGACGACGGCGCGCTCCAATCCGTGAACGCGCAGTTCCTCCAGGGCGAGCACGTGGCTGTCCGGGCGCGGCTGGCGGCTGGCGCGCGGCAGGATCCGTCGCTCGATCGTTGCGGGCAGGATCTCGCCGTTGACGGCAGGGTTGGCGGTTTTGCTCATCAGGCAACCTTCGAGCTGTTGGCGGCAGCGACGTTCGCGAAGGCGGCATTGGCCAGCGGGACGCCGATGGATGTTCTGGTGGGACGCGGCCCGGTCGGGGCGCCCTGCTGCTCGAGTTCCTCGACCTGTCCGTCCCGCACGCGCAGCACGCGGTCGGCCAGGCGGATATGGCTCGGGCGATGCGTCGCCATGAGGATGGTGCAGCGGCCGCGGTGCGCGGCAATGACGTCCGTGAAGGCTTTCGCGCATGCATCGTCGAGCCCGGCCACGGGCTCGTCGAGCAGCAGGATCGGGGCATCGCGCAGCAAGGCGCCGGCAAGCGCGATCCGCTGCAGGATGCTGCGCGGGAGCCGGCCGCTCTGATTGTCGCCGACGCGGGTGTCGAAGCCCTGCGGAAGCGCCTCGATGGTCTCGAGAACGCCGGCTTCCGCCGCCGCCTCACGCAATTCCGCGTCCGAAGCGCTCGGGCGGGCAAGACGGAGGTTCTGAGCGACCGTTCCGTAGAGCAGTCCCGGCGATTGCGGCACCCAGCCGATGCTGCGCCGGAGCACGGCGGGATTGAAGGACCGGACATCGTGTCCGTCGATCCGGACCAATCCGCCCTGCGGCCGGTAGAGGCCCGCGATGAGCAGCAGCAGGGTCGACTTGCCGGTTCCCTCCGCGCCAGTGACGGCGACAACCTGACCGGGCTGGATCGCGAAGCTGGCACCGGCCAGCACGGGCTCCGCCTGCGGCATGTAGCGCAGCGTGACGCGCTGGAAGACGATGGCGCCCTGCTCCGGCGGCGCCATGCGCGCCTCCAGCGGTGGCGGACGCTCCGTCTCGAGCGCCATCAATCCGTCAACCTGACGGATCGACGCCTGGGTCTGTTCCCACCGGGACAGCATGATGAAGCCGGTCTGCATGGGGCCGAGGACGCGCCAGATCAGCATCATGCCGGCGATCAGAGCGCCGGCCGTCATGGCACCGGCGAGGACCGAAAGCACGCCCATGACGACGGCTGCCAGCCCGGAGAGGGTCACGAGCGCCTGACTGGCGGCCAGAACCGAACCGGAGAGCGTGCCGACCCGCGCCGAAGCGATGGCAGCCGCAGCCGATGCGCCGGCATAGCGCTCGATCCACCGCTCCTCGGCACCGGCGAGCTTCAGGGTCCGTACGGTTTCGAGCGCTTCGACCGCCAGGGCTTCCCGCGCCTGATTGGCGCGTGCCGCCTGCTCGATCGCCAGCCGCATCGATCCCCGCGAAACCAGGTAGAGGATGACGAAGCCCAAAGCCGTTCCCACCGGAACGACGGCGATCCAGCCGCCCAGCACCACCATGAGCACGACGACGAGCACGGTGAACGGCATATCGAGCAGAGCAACGGCGAAACTGCCGGTTAGGAATTCGCGGATGGCAGCGAAATCGCGCAGCCGCGACACCTGCGATGCGGTGCCGGCGCGTTCCACGAGAGCGGTCGGGAGCGACATCAGCTGCGTGAAGACCGAGCTCGGTACCAGCCGGTCGAGCCGTTCGGCAATGCGCAGCAGCGCACGCTGGCGGGTGGCGCGGAAGGCGACTTCCAGCAGGATGGCCGCAAGGACCCCGGCAACGAGCATGGGCAGCGTGCGCGGGCTATAGCCGGCAATCACGGTGTCGAACACCGCCATGGTGAAGATCGGCACCGCCAATCCCAGCACCGCCATCAACCCGCTGAGGCAGAGCAACCCCGGCAGATCGCCGCGAAAGCGCTGTGCGATTCCGCCGAACCAGTTCTGACGGGACGAGCCGGCACTCGTATCGATCACCATCAGGGTGCCGCGCAGCGTTTCGGCAGCGCAGGGCGTCACCTCGCCCGTGCCGCCGTCCAGCACCAGAATCTGCCCGGCCTCATCGCGATAAACGACGGCCGCTGCCTCGCCCCGCGTCAGCAGGATGGCCGGCAAGCGGCGGGGATCCAGAGAGCCCCGGCGCAGCCGCTCCATCCGGGTCGGATAGCCCAGGACGGCGAGCGTGTTGCGCAGATCCGTGAGATCAATGTCCGGCTTGGCGTGCGGAAGCGCGGCGAGCAGGTCGTCCACACCGCCCGACCAATCCATCAGCCACAGCATGGCCGAGAGGCAACGGCTCAGATCCGACGGAGCCACAAGGTTTTCGGGCAACTCCAGCGGAGCGCGCAGGTGTTCCGTTATGAGCATGTTCACGACACGCGCTCCAATCCTCCGTCGCGGATCGCATAGACCCGATCGGCGATGTTCAGAGTGGAGGGCCTGTGCGTGACGTTGATCACTGTCACCCTGCCCCGAAGCTCCGCCAGGAGCCGGGCCAGGCGCGCATCGCTGTCGCCGTCGATCTGCGAGGTGATATCGTCGAGGAGAAGGATGCGCGGCTCCTCGACAAGCGCGCGGACGACGCCGATGCGCTGGGCCGCACCGCGCGGCAGCGGCGTCGCCGCGACGCCGACCTGCGTATGCCAGCCGCCCGGCAGGGCGCTGGCGACCTGGTCGAGCCCGAGCTCCGTCGCAAGGTGCAGAGCGAGAGCTTCCCGCTGCGGCTGGTGCATCGTCATGTTCTGCAACAGCGTGCCGCGCACCAGCGCCGGATCCGGCGGCACCAGGGCCACGAGCCGGCGGGCGGGACAGACATCGACTTGCGCAAGATCCTGCCCATCGATCCGGACATGGCCTTCATTTGCCTGCAGATCGCCGGCGATCAGCCGCAGCAGCGCCGAGCGTCCGGAACCGTTGGGGCCGGTGATGCCGACGATCTCGCCCGGCTTCGCTTCGAGCGCCAGTCCATCGAAGAGCCACTCGGCATAGCGCGGGTTCCTGAACCGGACATTCTCCAGCACGATGTGACCTTCCCGCACCTGCAGCACGGGGCGACCGGCACGACGCTCCTGCGGAAGGGCGCCGATCTCGGCCACCCGGCGGCGGCTTTCCGCGAGCGACTGCAGGCGCGACCACAGGGCGACGCCTCCGAGCAGGGGCTGCATGGTACGTCCGACCAGCATGGTGCAGGCACCGAGGCCGCCGACGCTGAGCTGCCCGTTCAGCACCATGTGGCAGCCGAAGGACGCAACGCCGACCGTCGCGAATTGGGCGAACAGCATCCCCCCCTCCTGTCCTGCGGAGATGGTTTGCGCCAGCCTCCGCCGCAGTTGCGCCGAGCCGTTTTGCAGGCGCTCGTAGCGGCGCTCGAGCAGCGGCTCGGCGCCCAGGACCTTCATGGAGTGAATGCAGTTCAACGTGTCGAAGAGGAAGTTGAAGCGGCGCTCCTCGGCCATGGCGAGGTTATGGGCGGCGGAGCGGACGCGGCGTCCCGTCAGGGCCGCCAGCAATCCGATACTTCCGAGAAGAACCAGCGGCACCAGGACGAGCGGGCCTGCGAGGTACCAGATGCCGACCAGATAAAGCAGCGCGAAGGGCAGATCGAGCATGGCCTGCAGCGCCGGCCCAGACCACGCTTCGCGCAAGGAGCCGATGGCGGAAAGGCGCTCGGCATAATAGCCGTTGCCATGCGCTTCGAGCGCCGACAGTGGCGCGTTCAGCAGGCACTGCATCGCCTGACGGTGCGCCTGCGCCTCCGAGGTCGCGGCAATGCGGGAAAGGACGCGTCCGCGCACGTGCCGCAGCAGCGCCTCCAGCAGGATGGCGATCGCCACGATCGTTGCGAGCACGGCCAGCGTGCCGACGGCCTTGTTGGGAAGAATCCGGTCATAGACCTGGAGCAGCGCAACCGGGAGAGCCAGCGCCAGCAGGGTGATGAGCAGCGTGGCCTCGAGAACGGGGATCATGAAGGCGATGCCGAAGCGGCCGATCAGCCCCCTGAACGGGCGTGTCAGCCACGGGCCGGCGGACATCGTCGATGTCGCGGAAAGAACGGCGGACCGATCCATAACCCTACCATTGGCCTATCGGCCGCGGAGATATGAGGATGATGTGGTGAAATATACCGGGCTCTCACCGGTATGACGGAACGGCATCATGCCCTTGGCCCAGCCTCACCGCGGTGAGCGTCCAATCCGCCATGGATATCAGCGTATCGATACCCCAGAATGTCGTAATATATTCTTAAACGTCAACAGCGTGTCTTATACCCGCCACCATTAAACCCTTGGTAGAGTTAATAGTGGGAGCAGCAGACACCTTTGACGGCGGACAATTTCCTCCGCGGAAGATACGGCCGGCCGCTAATGAGCCCCCTCGACCGGCGGAGTTCCGTAGGTGTGGAACGACTCGACGGTCTTCATGCCCCACGCCTGCCCCTTCTTGCGCTCCTCCTCCGTCCAGACGATCGGTTTCCAGTCCGGGGCGAGGATAAGTCGCGCGCCGGCATTGCAGACTTCGACGCGGTTGCCGCCGGGCTCGTAGACGTAGAGAAAGAAGGTCTGCTGAACCGCATGCTTGTGCGGGCCGGATTCGATCGGAACGCCCGCCTCCAGGAAAATGTCCGCAGCGCGCAATACATCCTCGCGGCTATCGAGAGCGTAGGTCAGGTGATGAAAACGGCCTTTCGTGCCGGTATGATCGCGGGTGAAGGCGAAGTCGTAGCTCTTGTTGGTCAGCGTCATCCACATGCCGGCCTCGGTGCCGTCATTGAGGACGATCTGCTCGGTGAGCCGGCATCCGAGATAGGTCTCGAAGAAGATGCGGTTTGCGCGGATGTCTGCGGCGAGACAGTTGAGATGGTCGAGCCGGCGGACATTGACGCCGCGTGCCGGGAAACGCTGCGCCTGGTTCTTCAGAACGGGCTTGAGCTCGGGCGGCGGTGCGTACCACTCCGTCTCGTAATAGAGCTCGACCACATGCCCGTCCGGGTCGCGACAGAGGAAGGCGGGGCCATGGCCGAGATCGCCGTCCGTCCAGCCGATATCGTAGCCGGATCCTTTCAGCGCCGCGACCCGGCGCTCGAGCGCCTGCTGGCTGCGTGCTCGGAACGCCATGTGGCCCATGCCGGGCTGCTTCGAAGCCGTCAGCTTGAGCGAGTGGCGCTCGTAGTCGTCCCAGCCGCGCAGATAGACGGAATCGCCCTGGCGGCCGCTCTCCGTCATCCCCATCACGTCGACGAAGAAGCGCAGGCTCTCCTCCGGCTTGGGCGTCAGCAGCTCGAGATGGCCCAGATGGGCGAGGTCAAGCACCGGTTCTTCCTGCATTATCATCGCTTTCGGGTCAAAATCATGCGCGTGGGGTGGGCCGATCGGCCCACCCCTTCGTTGTTGCTCAGGCTGCCTTTTGGGCTCCGGATCCGGGGCTGCCCCAGACCTCCTCGGCGATCTCGACGATCATTCGCAGCTTGGCCCATTGCTCGTCCTCGGCCAGCGTGTTGCCCTCCTCGGTCGAGGCGAATCCGCATTGGGGCGAGAGGCAGAGCTGGTCGAGGTCGACATATTTGCTGGCCTCGTCGATGCGCCGCTTGATGTCGTCCTTCTTCTCCAGGATCCCGGTCTTGGAAGTCACGAGACCGAGAACGACGGACTTGCCCTTCGGCAGGAAGCGCAGGGGCTCGAAGCCCCCTGCCCGGTCGCTGTCCCACTCCATGAAATAGCCGTCGACCGGCATGCTGTTGAACAGCACTTCCGCGACCGGCTCGTATCCGCCCGAGGCAATGAAGGTCGAGCGGAAGTTGCCGCGGCACAGATGCATGGTGATCGTCAAGTCGTCCGGCTTGTCCTTGAGCGCTTCGCGCACCATACCGGCATAGATCTCCGGCTGCTTCTCCGGATCGTCGCCGCGCTGGCGCAGCATCTCGCGCTGCTCGGGATCGCAGAGATAGGCGAACGAGATGTCGTCGAGTTGGAGATAGCGGCAGCCGGCGTCATAGAAAGCGTGCACGGCCTTGTTGTAGGCCTTGCCGACATCGGCGTAGAAATCGCCCATCTCGGGATAGACGCCCATGTTCATCATCTTCCGGCCGCCGCGATAGTGCAGCATGCTGGGACCAGGGATCGTCATCTTCGCAACGCGGTCGGTGTTGTCCTTCACGAAGCGGAAATGGTCGATCATCGGGTGCTGGCCGGAAAACCCGACCTTGCCCGTGATCCGCAGCGCCTTCGCGATGCCGACGCCGCCCTTGAAGTTCATGCCGGAATCCGCCTCGACGGAGGTCACGCCGTCGAGATGCTCCAGGAAATCGAAATGCCAGAAGGCCCGGCGGAACTCGCCGTCGGTCACAGCCTGCAGGCCGATCTCCTCCTGGCGCTTGATGAGCGCCCGGATTTCCCGGTCCTCGATCTCCTTCAGGGCCGCGTCGGAGATTTCACCATCGTGATGCTTGTGGCGCGCGTCCTTCAGGGCTGCCGTGCGCAAAAGGCTGCCGACCATGTCGGCGCGGAAAGGTGGCTTGGTCCGTTGCATGGGATGTTCCTCCACGTGTTTATCTAATGCGCCGCAACGCGTGCGGACTTCTTCTTGGCCGTCACCCCGAGATGCTGCTCGAGGGCGGCCGGATCTTCGATCAGCGCCCGGCTCGGTCCGGCATGGACGATGGTGCCGCGATCGAGAATGAGCGCATTGTCGGTCACGCCCAGGATCTTCTGGGCGTGCTGCTCCACCACGATGGCGGACATGCCCTCCCCGCGGATGATCCGCGTGAGCGCCGCCAGTAATTCCTCGATGATGATGGGAGCCAGGCCCTCCGTCGGCTCGTCGAGCAGCATGAGCTTGGGATTGAGCACCAGGGCGCGTGCGATGGCCAACATCTGCTGCTCGCCGCCGGAGAGCTGGTTGCCGAGGTTCGAGCGCCGTTCCTTGAGGCGGGGAAACATCTCATAGGCCCGCGCCAGGGTCCACGCGCCGGGACGGGCGACGGCGGTGATATTCTCCTCGACCGTCAGGGACTTGAAGATGTTGCGCTCCTGCGGCACCCAGCCGATCCCGGCGAGCGCCCGCTTGTCGGGGCGGGTTGCAGTCAGGTCCCGGCCGCCGAGCGTGATCGAGCCGCCGCGCAGGCGGGTCACGCCGATGATGGTGTTCAGCAGCGTCGTCTTGCCGGTGCCGTTGCGGCCTAAGACGGCAAGCGATTCACCGGGTTTCAGGCTCAGGTCGATCTTCGAGATGACGATGGCATCGCCGTAGCCCGCCGAGACCTGCTGCAGGTTGAGAAGATCACTCATCGACGCTCTCCCCGAGATAGACGGCGCGGACTCTGGGGTCGGTCGAGACCTCCTCGACGGTGCCCTCCGTGAACAGCGCGCCGTTGACGAGAACCGAGATCCGGTCGGCGAAGCTGAACACGAGGTCCATGTCGTGCTCGATCAGCAGTACCGAGACATCGCGCGGCAGGGCTGCCACCGTCGCGAGCAGTTCGTGCCGCTCCGCCTCCGGCACGCCGGCGGCAGGCTCGTCGAGGAGCAGCACGCGCGGCCGGCAGGCGAAGGCGACCGCGATCTCGAGCAGGCGCTGCTTGCCATAGGCAAGGCTCGACGTGCGCTCGTCGAGCACGTCGGTGAGACGAAAGCGCTGGGCGATCTCGACGATCTCGTCGATGATCTCGCGCTTGCTGCCGATCACGCGCCACCAGTCGCGCCCGCCGCCCATCCGCTCCGATACGGCAAGGCCCAGCGTTTCGAGCGGCGTCATGGCCGGGAAGAGCTGGTTGATCTGAAACGTGCGGGCCAGACCGCGCTGGACCCGCAGTTCCTGACGCAAGCGCGTTATGTCCTCGCCCTCCAGCAGGATCTGGCCGGAGGTCGGCGTGAGCACGCCGGTGAGCAGATTGATGAAGGTGGTCTTGCCGGCGCCGTTGGGACCGATCAAGGCGTGCCGGGCCCCCTGTTCGAGCTTGAACGTCACGTCGTCGGTGGCGACAAGACCGCCGAAGCGCTTCACGAGGCCTCTGGTTTCGAGAGCGGGCGCCATGTCAGATCTCCCGAGCGGAGGTGGTCGGCAGCGCGCCGGGGCGTTTCCCCCCGAAGCGGCCGAAGAAGCGCTTCACTGCGAATCTGGCCTTGTCGGTCAACCGTTCGCGGCCCGCCAGGACGAGGAGGACGAGGATCAGGCCGATCCAGAACTGCCAGTATTGCGGCGTCCAGGCTGAGAGAACGTCCTGCAGCACCTTGAAGACGACGGCTCCGATCAGGCCGCCATAGAGATAGCCGACGCCGCCGATCACCAGAACCAGCATCACGTCGGCGGAACGGTGGAAGGCAAGCACGTCAAGCGAGACGAACTGGGTCGTCTGCGCCAGCAGCCCGCCGGCGACGCCCGCATAGGCGGCGGCAAGGGTGTAGACCGCGACGAGCCTGCGGTTGACCGGGATGCCGACGGCGCGCGCCCGCAGAGGATTGTCGCGGATCGCGCGGAGCGATAGCCCGTAGGGCGACACGACGATCCGGCGCGCGATCACGAACAGCAGGAAGGTCACGACGAGGCTGTAGGCATAGGCGGTCGTGCCGAAGATGTCGAATTCGAACAGCCCGAGGATCGGCCCCATGGTGATGCCCTGGAGGCCGTCGGCCCCGCCGGTCAGCCAGGACATCTGGTTGGCCAATTCGCCGAGAACCAGCGCAACGCCCAGCGTCACCATCAGCTTGGTGAGATCGGACCCGCGCAGGACAAGGAAGCTGGTGATGAAGCCCAGGATCGCCCCGGCAATCGCCGCCACGATCAGACCCGCCAGCGGGTCGGTCATGCCGTTCCTGGCCAGAATTCCCGCCACATAGGCGCCGAGCCCGAAGAAGGCGGCGTGGCCGAGCGACACGATGCCGGCATAGCCCAGGATCAGGTCCAGGGAGAGCGCGAAGAGACCGATGATCGCGATCTCGTTCAGGATGAGATGCCGCTCGGGCAGGAAGAACAGGGTCGCGGCCGCCACGAGCCAGAAGGCGATCTCGCCCAAGCCCCATCGTCCCCTGCGGCTCAAGGCCGTCCTGACAGTTTCGGCAGTGGTCGACTGCATCGGATGGTTTCCTATCGGGTCAGCGCGCACGGGCGAAAAGGCCCTGTGGGCGAAGAACGAGAACGACGATCATGAGCGTGTAGATGACGAAGGCACCCAGGCTCGGCACGTAGTACTTGCCGGCGACATCGGCGATCCCGAGAATGAGGGAGGCCAGAAACGGGCCGGTGATGCTGGTGGTGCCGCCGACCGTGACGACGATCAGAAAGTAGATCATGAACTTGAGCGGGAACGTGGGATCGAGACCCAGGATCTCCGCTCCCAGAGCGCCGCCCAGTCCCGCGAGCCCGGAACCGACCGCGAAGGTGGCGGCGAAGATCACGCTGACATTGATGCCGAGACCACGGGCGACCCGCGGATCGTCCACCGCAGCCCGCAACCGGCTGCCGAAGCGGGTTTGCGTCAGAATGTATTGCAGCACGACCACGAGAACTCCGCAGACGGCGATGATGAAGCTGCGGTAGAGGCCGACCTGGATACCGAGAATCTCGACGCGTCCCTGAAGCCAGGTCGGGATCTGGATCATCTGCTGCTGCGATCCCATGGTGTAGTCGACGGCGGCGACCGCCATGAAGACCAGGCCGATGGAAAACAGAACCTGGTCGAGATGGCTGCGCGCATAGAGTTGCTTGTAGAGCGTCCGCTCGAGCACGAGCCCGATGACGGCCGGCACGGTAAAGGCCAGGGGAAGCGTCAGAAGGAACGGCACGCCATAGCGGTTCATCAGAACGGCCGTCACGTAGCCGCCGGCCATGGCGAAGGCCCCATGCGCCAGGTTGACGAAGTTCATCAGTCCGAGCGTCACGGCAAGCCCGCAGGCCAGCACGAACAACAGCATGCCATAGGCAATGCCGTCAAAGAGGATGGTCAGCACCGTTCTCTCCAGGCGTCGTCGGGGAAGCGCCGTCGATGGACGGCGCTTCCGACAGGATGATCAGTTGGACTTGGCGGCTTTCACCGGGTCCTTGACGTTCGGGATGGTGGCGAATTCGACATTGTAGAGCTCGCCGTCCTTGCGTTCCACTTTGCGCACATAGATGTTCTGAACAATGTCGCGGGTCTGCGGGTCGATCGAGACCGGGCCGCGCGGGCTGGTCCAGCTCATGCCCTTCATGGCGTCGACGAGGGCCTGCCCGCCTTCTCCGTTGGTCTTCTTCAGGCCTTCGTAGATCAGGTGCATGCCGTCATAGCCGCCGACGGCCATGAAGTTGGGACGCATGCCGTTGTTGGCCTTCTTGAAGGCTTCCACGAACGCCTTGTTCTCCGGGCTGTCATGGGCTGCGGAATAGTGCTGGGTGGTGATGGCGCCGAGGGCGACGTCGCCCATGTTGTTGAGCAGATCGTCATCGGTCACGTCGCCGGGCCCGATCAGCTTGATGCCGCTCTTGTCGAGGCCGCGCTCGACGAACTGCTTCATGAACTGGGCACCGATGCCCGAAGGCACGAAGACGAACAGGGCATCGGGCTTGGCGTCCGCCACCTTCTGCAGGAAGGGCGAGAAGTCGGGATTCGCGAGCGGCACCCGCAGGTTCTCGACCTGCCCGCCCTTGGCGGTAAAGGCGGCTGCGAACGCCTTCTCGGCGTCGATGCCGGGGCCGTAATCGGAAACGAGCGTGGCGACCTTCTTGATGCCGTTCTGCGCCGCCCAATCGGCCATCGGCACGGTGGCCTGAGGCAGGGTGAAGCTCGTGCGGACGATGAAGGGCGAGGCCTCCGTGATGGTGGAGGTGGCCGCCGCCATCACCACTTCCGGCACCTTCGCCTGAGTCGCCAGGGGCGCGGACGCGAGAGCCAGCGGCGTCAGCCCGAAGCCCGCCATGACGGCGATCTTGTCGTTGACGATCAACTCCTGGGCGAGGCGCTTCGTGACATCGGCGGTGCCGGTATCGTCCTTGACGATCAGTTGGATCTTCTTGCCGGCGACCGTATCGCCCTTCTGCTGCATATACAGCTTCGCCGCAGCCTCGATCTGGCGGCCGGTCGAGGCGAACGGCCCGGTCATCGGCAGGATCAGGCCGATCTTCAGGGTATCCTGCGCCATTGCCGCTCCGCTCAGTGCCAGCATGGCCGCCGCGGCGCCTACAGCGCTTAACAAGGTCCGTCTCAACATGTCTCTTCCTCCCTCTTCGGCTTTTTCCAAGCCTTCCTGTTTCAGGCGCGGATGCGCCTCTTGATCAGCGCCGAACCGGGCACGAGATCCATGTCCCGCTGGTTCGTGAGCGCCCATTCCAGATTGCGGTGAGCGATGCGCGCATGCTCCCGCATGATGGCTTCGGCCCGGCTTCCCTCCCGCCGCTCGATGGCGCTCAGGACGCAGCGGTGCTGGTCCTGGGCCACGGTGAGAATATGATGCAGCTCCGGCGACCGCGACTGCACCGGGACGAGAGCGCTCGGCGAGGCGAAGGGCAGCGCGCCGACCCGTTCGAGCTGGCGTGCCAGGGTCGGGCTATCCGCCATGGCGATCAGGATCCGGTGGAACCGCGCGTTCAGCTCGACATATTGCAGGAGATCGATCTCGATCCGCTCATGGCGGACGACCTCATCGATTTCGTCGAGGCATTCGGCGGCGTTGCGCAGGTCGGTCCGGCTCGCCCCGTGCTCGGCGGCAAGGCGCGCGGCCAATCCCTCGAGCGTGCCTCGGATCTCGATGGCCTCGAAGACTTCCTTTTCCGAGAAGGCCTTGACGGCGAAGCCGCCGGAGGGGATGGCCTCCAGCAAGCCCTCCTCCTCGAGCCGGACGAGGGCCATGCGAACCGGGGTACGGGACACACCGAGCCGCTCGACCATCTGCAGTTCGGAGACCCGCTCGCCCGGATTCAGCTCACCGCGAAGCACGAGCTCGCGCAGGGCGAGCTGGGCCTTCACCGTCTGGGAAAGCGAGCGGTCGCTGACCTTATCCACCGTCATTACGCTGCCCTGTCCGCGGTATCGATGGTGATGCTGCCCCCTGCTACCCGCGAGACGCAGGTGCAGAGTTTGGAATTGGCAGCCTTCTCCTCGTCATTGAAGAACACATCCCGGTGGTCGACAATACCGTCCACGTCGAGAATATGCAGAGCGCACAACCCGCACTCGCCGCGCCGGCAATCCGAGATCATAGCGACGCCGGCCTTTTCCAGGGCGTCCAGCATGGTCTGGTTCTGCGGCACGTCGACTACCAGGTTGAGGCGAGGGATATTGACCTTGAAGGGTTGTGAAGCGAAACGCCCGCTGTTGCCGAATGTCTCGAACCGCAGCTGCTCGACCGGACGGCCGCTGTGCTGCCAGGCCCTCTTGGCCGCCTCGAGCATGCCGATGGGGCCGCAGACGTAAAGCTCGCCGCCCGGTGCCAGCCGGGCGATCTCGGCATCGAGATCCACCCTGCCCCCGGCCTCGTCGACGAACATCTGCAGCCGATCGCCGATGCGCTCCCCCAATTCGTCCGCCAGCGCCATGTCGTCCCGGCTCCGGCAGGCATAGAGCACCCGGAAATCGGCTCCGATCTCGGCAAGGGCCAGGGCCATGGTGAAGATCGGCGTGATGCCGATGCCGCCCGCCAGCAGCAGATATTCCGGCCGGTTCCGGCTGAGGTCGAAATGGTTGCCCGGCGTCGAGATGGTGAGATGGGCGCCCGGCGCGAGGCTCCACATATAGGCGGAGCCTCCGCGGCTGTCGCCGAGGAGTTTTACCGCAATCCGGTAGATGCCGTCCGTGCAGGGACCGACGGTGGAATAGGACCGCACGTCCGGCCGCCCGCCGATCTGCACCGTCACATTGATGTGGCTGCCGGCCTTCGGAATCACGAAGTCCCCCGCAGGCTCGATTTCGAAGAGCCGGATATCGCGGGTGAGATCCCGCGTCCGGAGCAGCTTCGCAGTGCGCCATTCGAGTTGCTCGGCCATGGTCGAACCTACTCGGCCGCCTGGCTCGGAACGTGAGGCTGCGGACCGAACTCCTCGGCCAGCATCCCGTCGATCAGCTTGCGGGCCCACAGCGCGCCGGCATCGATGTTGAGGTTGTAGAAGGGCATCCGTGGATTTCTATCGATGGCGATCTGCTGCGCCTCGAGCACGGTGTGGTCCTGATCGTAGACGCCGTTGCCTTCGTTCACATGGGCCTTGTTGATGTCGCGCGTGAGATGCTCGTCATCCGTCCGGAAGGTGCGCACGAAATTCCAGAAATAATGGCAGGACTTGTCCGTCTCGGGCGTGATCGCCGCGAGGAAGGCGCCGTTGACGCCCTGCGAACGGTCTCCCTCGGGAGCACCGGTTCCCGTCACGGCGACGCCCACATCGCCCACCACCGTCGACGGCGCCTGGAAATAGATGATCTGCCACCGGTCGACATGCTCGCCGGGCCTATCGAGCTGCTTGGCCCAGAACGGCGGCGGCTCGATATTCTTCATCCAGCGCGTCACGGTCGCCGTGCGCTCCGTATGCGTCACGTCGAAGGGCGAGTTGGTGATGGCCTCGTCGCCGATGCTGCCGGCATGGACATAGGTCTCGTGCGTCAGGTCCATCAGGTTGTCGATGACGAGGCGGTAGTCGCATTTGAGGCTGTAGAACGTGCCGCCCTCGCCGACCCAATCGGTGCCGTCGTTCCAGTGAAAATCGGGAATCTTGGCCGGATCGGCCAGAGCGGGATCTCCGGGCCAGATCCAGACGAGTCGATGGCGCTCGGCGATCGGATAGGAGCGGACGCAGGCGGACGGATTGATGGTCTTCTGCGCCGGCATGTAGGTGCAGCGCCCGGCGGAATTGAACACGAGCCCATGATAGCCGCAGATCACCTGATCGCCTTCGAGGCGTCCCATGGAGAGCGGCAGCAGCCGGTGCCAGCAGGCGTCTTCCAGCGCCGTCACCTGCCCGTCGGTGCGGCGATAGAGAACCACATCCTGGTCGCAGATCGTCCGCGCGGCGAGCTCGTGCGTGATCTCATGGCTCCAGGCCGCGGCATACCAAGCATTGAGGGGAAAGGCGTTGGCGTGCGTCATGTGTTTTCTCCCTAATACAGACTGTATACAGGCAAAATTGCAGGACAACTATACTTGCGGCTAATGCGGGACGCGGAAGGCGAAAAGCTGAGCTTTGGCGCTCTAGCTGTATACAGAAAAATAAGAGCGCCATCTCTCGATGGCGCTCTGGGTCGATCGCTGCTCAGTTGGACTTGGCGGCTTTCACCGGATCCTTGACATTCTGCGTCGTGGCGAACTCCACATTGTAGAGTTCGCCGTCCTTGCGCTCGACCTTGCGCACATAGACGTTCTGAACGATGTCGCGAGTCTGCGGATCGATCGAGACAGGACCGCGCGGGCTGGTCCAGCTCATGCCCTTCATGGCGTCGACGAGGGCCTGCCCGCCTTCTCCGTTGGTCTTCTTCAGACCCTCGTAGATCAGGTGCATGCCGTCATAGCCGCCGACCGCCATGAAGTTGGGGCGCAGACCATTATTGGCCTTCTTGAACGCCTCCACGAAGGCCTTGTTCTCGGGACTGTCATGCGCAGCCGAGTAGTGGTGCGAGGTGACGGCGCCGAGCGCCACATCGCCGATGCTGTTGAGCAGATCGTCGTCCGTGACGCTGCCTTCCGCAAGGAAGCGGATGCCGCTCTTGTCGAGGCCGCGCTCGACGAACTGCTTCATGAACTGCGAACCGACACCTGAGGGCACGAAGGCCAGAAGCGCGTCGGGCTTGGCGTCCGCAACCTTCTGCAGGAAGGGCGAGAAGTCAGGATTCGCGAGCGGAACCCGCAGGTTCGCGACCTGCCCGCCGGCCTTGGTGAAGGTTTCCGTGAACGCCTTCTCCACATCGATGCCGGGGCCGTAATCGGAAACGATGGTGACGACGCGCTTGAGGCCTTCCTTTGCCGCCCATTCGGCGAGCGGAACCGTGACCTGGGCGGCGGTGAAGCTCGACCTGACGATGAAAGGCGATTGCTCGGGAATGATCGACGTGGCCGCCGCCATGACCACTTCCGGCACCTTCGCCTGAGTCGCCAGGGGCGCCGTCGCCAGGGCGAGCGGCGTCAGGCCGAAGCCGGCAAGGACCGTCACCTTATCCTGAACGATGAGTTCCTGCGCCAGGCGCTTTGTGACGTCGGCGGTGCCGGTGTCGTCCTTGAGGATCAGCTGGATCTTCTTGCCGGCGACCGTATCGCCCTTCTGCTGCATATACAGCTTCGCCGCCGCCTCGATCTGGCGGCCGGTCGAAGCGAAAGGCCCGGTCATCGGCAGGATCAGGCCGATCTTTACCGTTTCCTGCGCCATGCCCGCTCCGCTCAGAGCCAGCATGGCCGCAGCTGCTCCCGCAGCACTCAACAATGTTCGACGTAGCATTTGTCTTTCCTCCCTTATGCGCCTCCCCGCCTTCTGTCGGATGCGTCTGGCGGCATCCGTTCAGGAAGCAGGGAGGAAATGGTTATTCAGGCTTGATGCCCGTGCGCTTAACAAGCTCGCCCCAACGCGCCATTTCCTTGGAAATGTGGTCGCGGAATTCGGCAGGTGTGTTGGTCCAGACCTCGGCGCCCTCCAGGGAGAGGCGCTCGGCGATCTCAGGAGCGGCCATCGCCGCCCTGATTTCCGTGTTGAGCCGATCCACCACCGCTTTCGGCGTACCGGCCGGAACCAGGATGCCGTACCACTGCGACGCCTCGAAGCCCGGGAAACCCGATTCCGCCACCGTGGGAACGTTCGGCGCGCTCTTGAGGCGCGACGATCCGGAGACCGCAAGCGCCCGCATGGTGCCGGCCTCCACATGCTGCAGCAGGTTCGGCGCTCCTGTGAAGGTGAGCTGCACGCGGCCTCCGAGAAGATCGGTCACGGCCGGCGCGGTGCCACGGTAAGGAACGTGGGTCAGGTTCATGCCCGTCCGATCGGCAAGCGCCACCATCGCGATGTGCGCCGCGCTGCCGATGCCGCCGGACGCGTAGTTCAGCTTGCCCGGATTCTGCTTGGCGTAGTCGATGAGCTCCTGAAGCGTCTTTGCTGGCACCTCCGGATGGACGACCAGCATGTTGTGCACGTTCGCGATGCCGCTCACCGGCTCGAAGCTCTTCATCGGATCGTAGGGCAGCTTCGGGTAGAGGGCCGGATTGACGGCAAAGGTGCCGATATGGCCCATGACCAGGGTATGACCGTCCGCCGCAGCGCGGGCGACGGATCCCACGCCGACCGAGCCACCCGCACCAGGTCGGGACTCGATGATGACCGGATATTTGAGCGCGACCTCGAGCCTTTGCCCAAGAAGCCTTGCCAGGATGTCGGTCGATCCACCGGGGGTGAAGGGCACGACCAGAAGAATGTTCTGGCTCGGATAGGCCTGGGCCGCGACACGGATCGAATAAGTCGCGGACATGCCGAAAGCGGCCGCCCCCATCAGGACGTGGCGGCGCGTCATCCCGGACGCTTGAGTCGCAACCCCTAGGTCTTTTTGTATCGTCACGTGTGTCTCTCTCCTGAATTCGCAGGTCCGGGTTTCTTGGACGACCCGGACATTCTCTGAAACCGTTAGGACGTCATGGGATCGATCCGATGCGCCTGGAACCGCGAGGCGAGCGCCGTGATCTCGATGGACTCGACGAAGCCCGCCAGAGCATAGGGATCGCTCTCGGCAAAAGCCTGGGCCGCCTCCCTCGAGGGAGCCTCCAGAATGCCGAAATTGCCATTCGGCGCCTCGCCGTCATCCTCGGTCAGGGCACTGCCGATCAGCACCCGGGCAAGGCCACCGCCGCCGGTCGCGACATGCTGGCGGTGGGCATCACGGTGCCGCTCGCGCAAGCCAGCAGCATCGGGCCGGTGGCGGCAGGTCATGAGCCAGTACATCGCGCTACGCAGCCGCTGCCGGGGCCACGCTCGCCCGGTTTTCCATGACGATCATGCCGGCCCCGGTCATGGAGGCCGGCACGAAATAATGCTTGTGCCGCACGACCACTTCGGGGTCCATCGCGCCGCGCATGACGAGCCACATCATGAGCTCGGCGCCCTCGCTGCCGAACATCTCGACATATTGCTCGCGCGACATCCCGGCGAGCTTGTCCGGGTTGTCGGCGATATCGTTCAGGAAAGCCTGATCGGCCTCCGGATTGACGAAGCCTGCGCGTGCGCCCTGGAGCTGGTGAGAGAGCCCGCCGGTCCCGAGAATGACGAAGCGCTCATCGCTGTCGTAGCTCTCGATCGCCTGGCGGAGCACACGGCCCATCTCGTAGCAGCGGCTCGGCAACGGGATCGGGTATTGGATCACGTTGACGAAGATCGGGACGACCTTCACCGGCCATTCATCGGGCTTGCCCCAGAACAGCTCCATCGGAACCTGCAGTCCGTGATCGACCTCGATCTCCTGGCAGATCATCGGGTCGAAGCGATTCTCGACGAGCGTGTCGATGAAGTGCCACGAGAAGTCGACCTCTCCCTTGAACGGCGCAATGGCACGCCGCCCCCAACCCTCGTCGACGGGGCGATATTCTTCCGCACAACCCACGGCGAAGGTCGGCACCTTGTCGAGGAAGAACGTGTTGCCGTGGTCGTTGAAGATTACCACGGCAACGTCCGGCTTGTGCTGCTTCACCCATTCCTGGCCCGGAATGTAACCGTCGAAGAACGCCTTCCAGTCGGGTGAGTCCCGCAACCCCTTGTCGAGAGCCGCACCGATCGAGGGAACATGCGATGTTCCGAGGCCGCCAATGAGCTTTGCCATTCTTATTTCTTCCCTAAACGATCGCGCAGGAAATCCGCATGGTCCATGCCCGCCTGATGGGCGCCGATCTCCGTGATGCGTACCGGATCGACAGCCGAGATCTTGAGGATGAAGAACAGGTTTCCGCCCAGGCGCACCATCTCCTGCCAATTGCGCGTCATCACGGCTTGCTTTTCCTCCGACGTGAGACCGAAGCGGTCGAGATAGGCGCCCTCGTCATTCCGGAACGCCTCCCGATTGGCCGGGTCGCCGAGCCCCATGGCCATCTTGTTGATGCGATATCCGCGCAGCGACCGCTTGCGGTCGAACAACGGAGTGTCCGGAATACGATCCGGCGCGGTCTCGTCGCCCATCGGTTTTTCCTTCCCTGTCGCGACGCCGTCGGCGTCGTCGTTCTTGTTCTCGAAACCCAGGAAGCGCAGCAGAGCCTGGGACACCTGCTCGGGCTGCTCGACCGGCGACATGTGCCCGCTATCCTCGATCACCACGAGCGTGGCATTCGGGATCAGCGCGGCCATCTCCTCATGCTGGGCAAGCGGGCTCCAGCGATCCTGCCGCCCGACCATGACCAGGGTCGGACAGGCGATCTGTGCAAGGCCGGTCCGGGCATTCGGGCGATTGAGGAGCGCCCTGATCTGGCGCTCGTGCTGCTCGGGCGATGCCCGCAGGACCATGGCCTTGAGCGGAGCAAGCAACGCCTCGTCCCCGACCCTATCCAGATGAACCATCGGCGGCAGCCACTTGTCCGCGAGGGCTCCCATGCCCTCTGCGAAGGCGAGATCGACCAGTTCCTGCCGCTTCTCTTCTTCGCCCTCACGCCGCGGATCGATGCCGGTATCGATCAGGACCAGCTTCTCGATGCGCTCGGGAGCAAGACGCACCATTTCCATGGCCACCCGCGCTCCCATGGAATGCCCGACGGCGACCAGAGGGCCATCGGCGAGAGCTAGCGCCGACCGGGCCATCCCCTCGATGGAATCGAGCTGCGTGAAATCCCCGATGCGCACATCCGCATGGGGCTTGAGAGCCTTCCTCTGCGTGTCCCAAGTGCTGGCATCGCAGAGAAGGCCCGGCAGCAGAACGATGGTCGGCCGTTTGCTCATTGATCCAGGTATCCAGCCCCAGCGCCAACATGAGCCAGGGCTCAAACATGAAGCAAATGGTTTATTTTGCGGGATTTATGAAAATCGTGCATGTATAAGCACCGCTATTGCTTAGGAATGCCGGCCTTCTCGATGACGGCTCGCCACTTCGCGATATCCGAGCGAAGACGCTCGCTCAGCTCTGCCGGCGTTTCGCTTCGGGCCTCGATCCCGAGATCGAGGAGCCGCGCCTTCACGTCGTCAGCCTTCAGGATCTCCTGCAGGGCCTTGTTGAGTGTATCGATGATCGGCTGCGGCGTTCCCTTAGGGGCGAACAGGGCGTTCCACGAGGTGACGTCGAAGCCTTCGATCCCGGATTCGCGCACGGTCGGGACATCGGGCATGGCGGCAGAGCGGCGCGGCCCGGACGATGCGATCGCCCGCACCTGCTTGCCTTCGAGCCCGGATTTCACGGCGGCCTGGCTGTCGATCAGCAGGTGACTGTCGTCGCGCAGCAGCGACACCAGCGCGTCGGGCGTGCTGCGGAACGGCACGTGGACCATGTCGGCCCCGGATTCGGTCTTGAACAAAACCGAGGAGAGATGCTGGCTGCTGCCGACGGCCACGGTCGCGACGTTCAGGGTTCCGGGCTTGTCCTTCGCGTGCTGGAGAAGATCCTTGAGCGTCTTGAAGTTCGAGTTGGCGTTGACCACGAACAGGAAATCGAACGTTCCCAGGGTCGAGATCGGCACGAAGTCCGTCACCGGGTTGAACGGCAGATTGGCGAAGAGCGGCACGCTGATGGCGGTGCCGTTGGTGAGCATGGTCAGGGTGTAGCCGTCGGGCTCCCCCGAGAGGGCGGCGCGCGCTGCGGTGATGCCCCCTGCCCCCGGCATGTTCTCGACGATGAAGCGCTGCCCGAGCTTCTCGCTCAGCTTATCCGACACGATGCGGATCGTGATGTCGGCGACGCCGCCGGCTCCGAACGGAACGACCACCTTGACCGGGCGTGTCGGATAGGCCGGCTGCGCCTGCGCGGGCACCGTGGCCAAAAGACCGGCTGCCACGCCGAGTGCCAGCAGCGATCGCCTCGTGAACCTTTCGAACATGATGTGTGTCTCCCTGAATTTTTAAGTGTTTGCTTGTTTTCGATGGAGTTTCGGCGCCGCACTCAATCCGCAAAACGGAACAGGCGCGCCGGGTTGTCGACGAGCAGCTTGTGCTGCAAGGCCGGATCGTCGGTGTAGAGCGGGATGAGATCGACGAGGTCGCCGTCATCCGGCATGACCGGCACGTTCGGATGCGGCCAGTCCGTTCCCCAGAGAACGCGGTCCGGCGCCGCCTCGATCAAGGCGCGGCCGAAGGGCGCGACGTCGTGGAAGGGCGGCCCGGTCCGCGACATGCGTTCCGGACACGTGACCTTCACCCAGCATTTCTCGTCCTCGCGCAGCAGATCGAGCAAGGCGGTGAAGGCGGGCTGATCCGGCCCCTGCCCGACATCGACGACACCCATGTGATCGAGCACGTAGGGAATTGGCAGAGCCATCAGCCTGGGCCGGAAATCGGACAGGAGCGTCGCCGGAAGGTAGAGGTCCACATGCCAGTCGAGCGCGGCGATGCGCTCCACGATCCGGTCGAAGGACGACATGTCCGGCAGCTTGCCGAGGCGCGGCAGGAAGGTGAAGCGGCATCCCGTGATGCCGGCCTCAGCGAGGCGCTGGAGGTCCCGGTCGCTGAACGACTCGTCGACATTGGCAACGCCCTTATAGCGCCCGCCGCTCTGGGCGATCGCATCGGTGACCACGCGGTTGTCGCGGCCATGCGGCGTCGCATTGACGATCACCGCCCGCTCGATTCCAAGGCGGTCGTGCAGCGCCTTGAACATCTCCAGCGGCGCATCCGGAGGCGTATAGGGCCGTTCCGGCACATAAGGGTAAAGACTGTTGGGCCCGAAGATGTGGCAATGCGTGTCGCAGGCCTTCGGCGGGAGCCTGAAGGACGGCACATGCGGGTTCGGATGCGGAGGCGGGATCAGGGGCGCTGACGTCATGAAGCCGTTCTGGATGATGTTGTTCGAAGGCCGTTCCGGCCGGGTCGAGGAGTGTCGGGCAAGACCGAGCCGGCCAGCCGACGCTCGCCCTGCCGTCCACACCCTTCGATGTTGGGCAGAGCATGAGCATCGCCAAAACATGAAGCAAATGGTTTATATTTGTCTATTGATGAATATGATTCATATTAGACAGCCGGTCTTGGAGACTCCCGCATGCGTATCGACTTCCTGGGCCTCCATGCTTTCGTCGCCATCGCCGAGCGAGGCAGCTTCCAGCATGCGGCCGCTCACCTGAACCTGTCGCAGACGGCTCTCAGCCATCGGATCCGCAAGCTGGAAGAGGATCTCGGCGTCAAGCTCCTGTCCCGCACGACGCGGGAGGTGTCGCTCACGCAGGCGGGGCTCAATCTCCTGCCCAAGGTAAAGGAGACCATCGAAAGCCTCGCCGGCTCCCTCGACGAGCTGCGCCACGAGGGCCGCAGCCGTCAGGAGACCCTGTCGATCGGCTGCCTGCCCACCATCGCCTCAGGACGACTGCCCAGAGTTCTCCACTCGTTTCAGGAGCGACATCCGGATGTGCTCGTCCGGATCTACGACAATTCGGCGACCGAGATCAGCTCGTTGGTGCAGGACGGCACCATCGCCTTCGGTATCACCCTGGTCGCGGCCCATCGCTGGGATTTCGACATCGAGCTTCTGATGAAGGATCCCTTCACCCTTGTCTGCCCCGAGGATCATCCGCTCGCCACGCAGCCGGCGGTGAGCTGGTCGGACCTTACGGACGAGCCGCTGATCCGAATCAGCCCGCAGACTGGCAACCGGATCATCATCGACGATGCTTTGGGTAGCCGGAGGGAGGCACTGAGCTGGCGGTTCGAGGTCCAGCACATCCAGACGGCTGTCGCCCTCGTCCGGGCCGGCGTGGCGCTGACCGTCATTCCGAGCCTCGCCTTCGATACGGTCGACGAGCGCGGGCTGAAGCTGATCCCCCTTCGCAATCCGAGCGTCACCCGCCAGCTCGGCATCATCTCGAAACGCGGCACGCCTCTCTCGCCGCTCGCGGACGAGCTGCGCAAGCTGATCGTGCAGACCTTCGCTGAACCGAGGCCGAAGCGGGGATCGCCGCGCACCGCCATGAAAAAAATTCATCAAAGCCCATAAATAAACCATTTGATGCACCCAGATGGCTGATGCACCCTGCGCTCGACACCCAGCAGCGGGTGGGAGACGCAGCGTTCAAACCCGCATTCGCTCCAAGTTCAGCCGCGACGCTGCTTGATCGACACCCCTATTCCCGAGGTAGAGATGAGTACTGGAAAGACCGGCCTTGTTGTCACCGCCCATCCCGGCGACTTCGTGTGGCGGGCGGGCGGCGCGATCGCGCTTCATGCCCGCAAAGGCTACCGCATGAAGATCGTCTGCCTTTCCTTCGGAGAACGCGGCGAAAGCCAGTTTGCCTGGAAGAAGGGCGACGTGTCGCTGGCCGAGGTCAAGGGTCAGCGGCAGGAGGAGGCCCAGCGCGCCGCCGAAACGCTCGGCGCCGAGATCGAGTTCTTCGATGCGGGCGATTATCCGCTCCACACCACGCCTGAAATGCTCGACCGTCTCGTCGACATCCATCGCGAGCTCAAGCCGTCCTTCGTGCTCACCCACTCGCTGGAGGATCCCTACAACGTGGATCACCCGGAGGCGACGCGCTTTGCCCAGGAGGCGCGCATCATCGCGCAGGCCGCCGGCCACAAGCCGAATCCGGACCTCTCCTACAATGCGCCGCCGGTCTTCCTGTTCGAGCCGCACCAGCCGGAGCAGTGCAACTACAAGCCCAATGTGATCCTCAACATCGACGATGTCTGGGAGACGAAGCGCAAGGCGTTCGAGATCCTCGCCGCCCAGAAGCATCTTTGGGAATACTACACCCGCGTGGCGCTCAACCGGGGCGTACAGGGCGGGCGCAACTCCGGCCGCGCCATGACCTACGGCGAAGCCTACCAGCGCATCTTCCCCCAGATCGTCGAGGAACTGGCATGAAGCCCGTCGTCGTCACCAATACGCCGCGAATCGACCAATCCATCGTCGACCGGCTCGCGGAGCTCGGCACCGCAACGACCCATGAGGCCATGGGACGCGTCGGTCTCATGAAGCCCTATATGCGGCCGATCTGGCCAGGCGCGCAGGTCGCGGGCAGCGCCGTCACCGTGCTGGCGCAGCCCGGCGACAACTGGATGATCCATGTGGCCGTGGAGCAGTGCAAACCCGGCGACATCCTGGTCGTCGGCGTGACCACCGACAACACCGACGGCATGTTCGGCGATCTTCTCGCCACCTCGCTCAAGGCGCGCGGCGTCGTCGGCCTCGTCATCGATGCCGGCGTTCGCGACGTGAAGACCCTGACAGAGATGGGCTTCCCGGTCTGGTCCCGGGCCGTTTCGGCCAAGGGAACGGTCAAGGCGACTCTCGGCTCGGTCAATGTCCCGGTGGTCTGCGCCGGCGCCCTCGTGAAGCCGGGCGATGTGATCGTGGCCGACGATGACGGCGTCGTCGTGGTGCCTCGGCAGGAGGCCGCGGCGGTTGCCGAGGCCGGGGAAGCTCGCGTGGCCAACGAAGGCGCCAAGCGGGAAACCCTCGCCTCCGGCGTCCTCGGCCTCGATCTCTACAAGATGCGCGAGCCGCTGGCCAAAGCCGGCCTCGTCTATGTCGAATACAAGGACGAGGACTGACTTTCGCGTCAGTCCCTTGCGGAGCTGTGTGATCAAATGAGTCTCGGGATTGCCTTCATCGGCTATGGCGAAGTCGGCCAGCTCTTCGCACGACAGCTCGCCGCCAAACCGGGCGTGCGCATGGCGGCGTACGACATCCTGTTCGCGGATCCCGAGAAAGGCCCGCAGCTGCGCCAGCACGCCCGCGAGGCCGGAGTCCATGCCGCTTCCGATCTCGCCGAACTCTGCCGAGAGGCCGACATCGTCATCTCCGCCGTGACGGCCGATGCCGCCGTCGGGGTAGCCGGTCAGGCGGCGCCGCATCTCACATCCTCGCAGACCTACATCGACCTCAACTCCATCTCCCCCGCCACCAAGGAGCAGGCGGCGGATCAGGTCAGGCAGCGCGGCGCCGAATTCGTCGAGTTTGCCGTGATGGCTCCAGTCAAGGAGCCGGGAATCGAGGTTCCGATCCTGAGCGGCGGCCGGACAGCCGAGGCTGTCTCGGCGCGCCTCAACGAGCTCGGCATGAGGATCACCCCCGTCAGCACCGAGATCGGGACCGCATCCGCCACGAAACTGTGCCGCAGCATCGTGATCAAGGGCATGGAAGCGCTGATGGTGGATTTCACCCTGGCCTCGGAAAAGGCAGGCGTCATGCCTGCCGTCCTGGCGAGCCTGAAGGCGTCCTATCCCGGCATGGATTGGGAGAACGTGGCGAAGGTCATGATGTCCCGCGTGAAGCAGCACGGCATCCGGCGCGCTGCGGAGATGCGCGAAGCAAGCCGCATGATCGACGAGCTCGGCCTCGACGGATCCCTTGCGAAAGCGATCGCGGATAGGCACGAGAGTTTCGCTAGAGCCTCGGACCGGAAATGAGACTCCTGGCTTCTGTGCGAGGCCGAGCTGTGATTCACTGCCTGGACTGGGAGGTGGATTATGGGTCATTGCTATTCCCTGGATCTGCGGGTGCGCGTCGCCGACTTTGTCGATGCAGGTCATTCCTGCCGGGCGGCAGCCCAGCACTTTGACGTCAGCGAGAGTTTCGCCATCAAGCTGGTGCAGCGGAAGCGGCGGTTCGGCTCGCCGGCACCGGCCCGGCAAGGCCGTCCGCCCGGACGCAGCAAGCTGGTGCCCTATGAGAGCTTCTTGATCCAGACGGTCGAGGCCGAGCCGGCCATCACCATGCCCGAGCTGGCCGCAAGGCTGCTGACTGAGCATGGGATCGTTGCGGCTCCCGCGATGCTCTCGCGCTTCCTGTGCCGGCACGGCTTCTCATATAAAAAAATGCCTGATGGCGGCGGAGTGCGCACGCGCCGATGTGCGGGATGAGCGCCGGGTCTGGCATGCCCAGCGCCAGCCGCGCATGCGCCAGGAGACGCACCGGCTGGTGTTCCTGGACGAGACGTATGTCAACACCAAGATGACGCGCCTGCGCGGGCGGAGCCGCAGGGGCCAGCGCCTACGCATGAAAGCTCCCTTTGGACACTGGAAAACCCATACCTTTCTGGCTGGGCTACGGTGCAACGAGTTGTGCGCGCCGTGGATCATCGATGGCCCGATCACCCGGTTGGCGTTCGAGGCTTACATTGAGACGCAGCTCGCGCCGACGCTGCGCAAAGGCGATGTGGTGATTCTCGACAACCTGGCTGTCCACAAGAGCGAGAAGGCCGCTCAGTGTCTGAAGCAACGCGGAGCCTGGTTCCTGTTTCTACCTGCTTATTCGCCTGATCTTAATCCAATTGAACAGGCCTTTGCCAAGATCAAAGCGCACTTGCGCAAGGCCGAGGCCCGAACGTTCGACGCGCTCTGGCGAGCGCTCGGTGAGATCTGCAACCTGTTCGAACCACAAGAGTGCTGGAACTACCTTAAGGCTGCCGGATATGCGTCCGTTTAACCGTCCGATGCTCTAAAGCCGGCATGAAATAGCGGCTCGGTAGAGGACAGATCACGCTGCCCTCAATGTCATTCCCGGCCGGAGCGTAGCGGAGGGGAAGGGAATCCATGACGCTGAGCCCGATCGTGGATCCCCTTCCCTCGCTTCGCTCGCCGGGGATGACACCCCCGACGTCATGGCCGGGCTTGTCCCGGCCATCTCGATAAGGAAAAGCGCCGCGCTTGACGGATCGAGATCACCGGCACGAGGCCGGTGATGACGTGGAAGGTTTCGTTCCGATTCAGTCAGATCGGCAGTCCCGTATAGTTCTCCGCCAGCGACCGCGCCGCAACTTCCGAGCTTCTGAGATAATCGAACTCCGCCCGCTGGATCCGGCGGCTGAAGGTATCCGTGTCCGGAAAGGTGTGGAGGATGGACGTCATCCACCAGGAGAAGCGCTCCGCTTTCCAGATTCGTGACAGCACCCGTGCGGAATAGCCGTCGATCCCGGCGGGCGAGCGATCTGCATAGAATTCGATCAGCGCATCGGCGAGAACACCGACGTCGCTCGCTGCGAGATTGAGCCCCTTGGCACCGGTCGGCGGCACGATATGAGCTGCGTCGCCGGCAAGGAAAAGGCGGCCGAAGCGCAGAGGCTCGGCAACGAAGCTTCTCAAAGGCGCAATGGATTTTTCGATGGAAGGCCCCGTGGCCAGATGTTCGGCCGTCTCATCATCGACCCGGCGGCGCAGCTCATCCCAGAAACGGTCGTCGGACCATTCCTCGACCTTCTCGTCCGTCGGCACCTGGACGTAGTAGCGGCTGCGCGTCGGCGAGCGCATGGAGCAGAGCGCGAAGCCGCGCTCGTGATGGGCATAGATCAGTTCCTCGGCCACGGGCGGCCGATCGACGAGAATGCCGAGCCAACCGAACGGATAAACCCTCTCGAACGTGCGGATGGACCCTGCCGGAACGCTCGCGCGGGAAACCCCGTGATATCCGTCGCAGCCGGCGATGAAATCGCAGGCAAGCTCGTGCTCGATTCCGTCCTTGACGTAGCGCACTCTAGGCTTGTCGCTGTCGAAATCATGGAGCGACACGTTTTCCGATTCGTACACCGTCTTGGCGCCCGATGCGTCGCGGGCCTGCATCAGGTCGCGGGTGACCTCCGTCTGCCCATAGACCATGACCGTGCGGCCGATCAGCTCGCGGAAGTTGAAGCGGTGCTTGTCACCGTCGAAGCAGAACTCCACCCCATCATGGATGAGCCCGTCCGCATGCATCCTCTCGCCCACACCTGCCCGATCGAGCAGTTCGACGGTGCCCTGCTCGAGAACGCCCGCGCGGATGCGCCCGAGCACGTAGTCCTGGCTGCGCCGTTCCAGGATGACGGTCTCGATCCCGGCATTCTCCAGAAGGCGGCCGAGCAGCAGCCCGGCCGGGCCTGCGCCGATGATGGCAACCTTGGTGCGCATGCGCGATATCCTCCGAAAGGGCGGCCGGGGCTGCCTTCGTCTTTTAACGGGTGAAATTCAGGCTTGCGGCAAGCGCCTGCGCCTTGCCCAGCGATGCTGCAGAAGACACGACCATTTGCGGCAACACCATCCATTCGAGCGTCCAGGCGGCCCCGGAGCGTTCGTTCTCGTGAACCAGCGCCTGATGCAGGGTGCCGAGCAGGCCGGCATTGAACCGCGCGAGCGTCACCAGCACTTCGGCCGGGACGGGATTGGACTTGTGCGGCATGGCGGACGAGCCGCCGCCCGTTGCAAGCTTCACCTCGCCGACCTCGTTCTGCGCCATGAGGGCGATATCCTGCCCGATCTTGCCGAGGGTTCCGGTGAGCAGGGAGAGGAAGGAACCGAACTCGCCGATGCGATCGCGCTGCGAATGCCAGGATGGGGCAACGCCCAGGCCGAGGCGCTCTGACATGGCATCGGCGACCGCATCGCCCTGCCCCTTCAGCTCGCCACGGGTTCCGACGGGGCCTCCGAGCTGCACCACGAGCAGGCGCGGTGCGAGAGCTTCGAGCGCCGCCCGGTGCCGCTCCAGGGGCTGGACCCAGGTGCCGATCTTGTCGGCCGCCGTGAAGGGAAGCGCCTGCTGCATCCGGGTATGCGCCATCAGGCGCACAGAGCCGTCCCGGTCTTTCAGGCCTTTCAAAGCATCGACCAGCGCATCGAGGCGGTGGCCAAGGATCTCGATGACCGCCTTAAGGCGCAGGACCAGCGCCGTATCGATGACGTCCTGGCTGGTCGCGCCGAAATGGACGGATTTCGCGTGGGGCTCGCCGACGGCAGCGCGAAGCTGTTTTACGAATTCCGGAACGATCACGCCGTCCCGCGTGAGCCCCTCGGCCAGTTTCTCCCAATCCGCCTGGAACGACCGGCAGGTTTCGGCGATCCGGCGGGCAGCTTCCCCATCGATCAGCCCAACCGTCTCCTCCGCTTCGGCAAGGGCGGCTTCGACGCGCAGCATTGCGGAGAGTTCGGCTTCGTTGGAAAAGAACGCTCCCACTTCCTCGTCGCCGACGAGGGCCTGCAGAACGGGATGAGGGAGCATCGTTGTCATCATGGATCTCGCGTCAGACGGCTTCGATGGCGATGGCAATGCCCTGCCCGACCCCTACGCACATGGTCGCGAGCGCGCGCTTCTTGCCTCTGATCTTGAGCTCGAGGGCCGCCGTACCAGCGATGCGCGCACCGGACATGCCCAGCGGATGGCCGAGCGCTATGGCACCGCCGTTCGGGTTCACGTGCTCGGCATCCTCCGGGATGCCGAGTTCGCGCAGGACCGCGATGCCCTGGCTGGCGAAAGCTTCGTTCAGCTCGATCACGTCGAAATCCGTCGGCTTGAGGCCGAGACGGGCGCAGAGCTTCTTCGTGGCGGGAGCTGGCCCGATCCCCATGATGCGCGGCGCGACGCCGGCAGCGGCGCCGCCGAGCACGCGGGCGACGGGTTCGAGCCCGAACTTCCGGACCGCGTCTTCGGAAGCCACGATCAGGGCCGCCGAGCCGTCATTGACGCCGGAGGCATTGCCGGCGGTCACCGTGCCGTCCTTGCGGAACGGCGTCGGGAGCTTCGACAGCTGCTCCAGGGTTGTGTCGCCGCGGGGATGCTCGTCCTTGTCGACGACGACCGGATCGCCCTTCCGCGTCGGGATCGTGACCGGCACGATCTCCTGGGCGAGGCGCCCGTTGGACTGAGCCGCGGCCGCCTTCTTCTGCGAGCGCAGGGCGAAGGCGTCCTGGTCCTCGCGGGAGACGTTGAAGTCGGCGGCCACGTTCTCGCCGGTCTCCGGCATGGAATCGACGCCGTATTGGCTCTTGATCAGCGGGTTGATGAAGCGCCAGCCGATGGTGGTGTCGTAGATCTCGGCATTGCGGGAGAAGGCCGCGTCGGCCTTCGGCATCACGAAGGGCGCGCGCGACATGGATTCGACGCCGCCGGCGATCATGATCTCCGCTTCGCCCGCCTTGATGGCGCGCGCTGCCGCGATGACCGCGTCCATGCCCGAGCCGCAGAGGCGGTTCATGGTGGTTCCCGGGATCGAGCCGGGCAGGCCCGCCAGGAGCACTGCCATGCGGGCCACGTTGCGGTTGTCCTCGCCCGCCTGGTTGGCGCAGCCGTAGATCAGGTCGTCGACGGCCTCGAAGTCGAGGTTCGGAAGACGCTCCCGGAGCGCCTTCAGCGGAACCGCGGCGAGGTCGTCGGCGCGGATTCCGGAGAGGGAGCCGCCATAGCGGCCGATGGGCGTGCGCACATAGGCGCAGATATAGGCTTCACGCATCTTAAGCTCCCTTCTTGCCGCCGTGAGCTTTCTCGGTCCTGGCCTGAAGCTCGCGCAGGGTGGTGAGTTCGAGGTCTGACGGCGGAGGCGTTTCCTCGAGGCGCTCGGAGAATCGCACCTTCCAGCCGCAAGTTTCCTGCACCTTATCGCGGGTCACGCCGCGATGCATCGACACGACGGTGAATTCCTTGGTCTCGGGATCCGGCTTCCAGATCGCCAGATCCGTGATCAGGAGCGTCGGCCCCTTCGTGGTGATGCCCAGGCGCTCGCGGTGGTTTCCGCCCTCGCCATGGCCGAAGGAGGTGTAGAAGTCGATCTTGTCCACCATGCCGCGGGTCGCCTGCTTCATGGTGATGAAGACCTGCTTGCAGGAACTCGCAATCTCGGGCGCTCCGCCGCCGCCGGGCAGGCGCACCTTGGGCTTATTGTAGTCGCCGATCACGGTGGTGTTGATGTTGCCGAAACGGTCGAGCTGGGCAGCGCCCAGGAAGCCGATGGAGATGCGTCCGCCCTGGAGCCAGTAGCGGAACATTTCCGGCACCGAGACCGTGGTCACGGCGGTCTCGCACAATTCCCCGTCGCCGATGGAGAGCGGCAGCACGTTCGGCGCGGTGCCGATGGTGCCGCTCTCGTAGATCAGCGTGATGTCGGGCGCGTGGGTCAGCCGCGCCACGTTGCAGGCGGCTGAGGGCGCGCCGATCCCGACGAAGCAGACATCGTCGTTGGAGAGCGCGCGCGCCGCCGCGATGGTCATCATCTCGTTGGGCGTGAAGTCGGAGAGGTTCGTCATTGTTACAATCCCTTCACGCGGCCGGCGAAGGTCTCGGGTCCCACGTCGAGCACGTTCTCCTTCATCCAGGCGGTGAAGAGATCGCGGTCGGCGGAGATCTTGTCCCATTCGAGATAGGCGGCGTTGTCGCGGTCGTAATAGCCGTGGGCGTAGGACGGATGCGCTCCGCCCGGCACATGCACGACGGAGGTGATCGTCCAGTGCGGCAGCACGCAGAGATTCGGATGCAGGTCGTCGAAATCCTCCACGATCTCCTCGACCGTCACCACGGAGCGCTTGGCGGCCAGCACCGCCTCCTTCTGCACGCCGATGATGCCCTCCACCAGCACATCCCCGCGCCTGTTCGCCTTCTGGGCATGGACGAAGGCCACGTCCGGGCGGTGGGCCGGCACGGCGGCCAGTTCCTCGCCCGTAAAGGGGCAGGTGACGCTTCTGATGTTCGGATTGACCTCCTTGAGACCGGCGCCGCGATAGCCGCGGAAGATTGCGCAGGGCAGGCCTGCCGCTCCGGCCTCGTAGGCATTGGCCATGGATGCGTGGCTGTGCTCCTCGGTCTCGATGCCACGCGGCCAGCTGTTCTCGATGGCATCGCGCATACGCCGCAGCAGGCCGACACCCGGATTGCCCGCATAGGAGAAGATCACCTTCTTCGCGAGCCCCATGCCTATCATCTGGTCGTAGACGATGTCGGGCGTCATGCGGATCAGGGTCAGGTCCTTGCGGCCCTGGCGGATCGCCTCGTGGGCTGCCGCATGTGGAATGAGATGGGTGAAACCTTCGAACGCGACGATGTCGCCGTCGCGCAGGTTGTCGGCAACAGCCTCCTTGAGGCTCTGAAACTTGGCCATAATGCTTTCTATCGCTCGTCAGATATCGAAGAACACGGTTTCCTTGTCACCCTGCAGATGGATGTCGAAGGTGTAGGTCGGCATGCCGCTCTCCTCGCTGCGCGCGGCGATCAGGGTGGCGAGGCGGACCTTGTGCTCGATGCGCGCCAGAACCGGGCATTCCGCATTGGCCGCCTCCTCGTCGCCGAAATACAGCCGCGTGTGCAGCCCGATATTGATGCCCCGCGCCACGATCCAGAATGTGATGTGCGGCGCCATCGGGCGGCCGTCCTTGTACGGCACGCGGCCGGGCTTGATCGTCTCGAAGCGGTACTCGCCGGTGGTCCCATCGGTCGGCTGGCGGCCCCAGCCGACGAAGTGCGGGTCGGCCTTTCCGCGCTTCTCCTCCGGGCTGTTGTAGAGCCCGTCCGCATCGGCCTGCCAGATCTCGACCAGGGCGTCCTTGATCGGATGGCCGCTGCCGTCGAAGATGCGGCCCTTGACGAGGATCCGCTCGCCCTTGGTCTCAGGGTCGACCAGGACGAGGCCGAGGTCCTCGTCCCACACGCCGGTGATCTCGACCCAGTTCGGGGTCGCGCCGATATGGATGTAGGGGCCGGCCGTCTGCGAGGGCGACTCCTTGAGCGTGGTCAGCGTCTGAAACATCAATTCCCCTCCATCCGGTTCTCGAACATGGTCGAGCGGCGCCCGCGCAGCACGATGTCGAACTTGTAGGCGAGCGCGTCCATGGGCAGCGTGGCGTTGCGGTCGAGGACGGCGGTGAGCTGGTCGATCGCCGCCTTGTCCGCAATCGTCGAGACGATCGGGCATTGCCAGATCATCGGATCGCCCTCGAAATACATCTGCGTGATCAGGCGCTGGGCGAAGGCATGGCCGAAGAGCGAGAAGTGGATGTGCGCCGGGCGCCAGTCGTTGACGCCGTTCGGCCAAGGGTAGGCGCCGGGCTTGATGGTGCGGAACCAGTAGCGCCCGTCCTCGTCGGTGATCGCGCGTCCGCAGCCGCCGAAGTTCGGGTCGATGGCGGCGAGATAGGTTTCCTTCTTGTGCCGGTAGCGACCGCCGGCATTGGCCTGCCAGAACTCGACCAGGGCGCCGGGCACCGGGCGGGCGTTCTCGTCGAGCACGCGGCCATAGACGATGATGCGCTGGCCGATGGCATCGCCGGTCTTGGCGAAGTTGCGGATGAGGTCGTTGTCGAGCGGGCCGATCTGGTTGTGCCCGAAGCGCGGGCCGGTCATCTCCGAGATCGTGTTGTCGAGCGCGAGAAGCGGGTATTGCGGCGAGCGCAGCACCGAGGTCTTGTATTGCGGCGTCAGCGCCGCCGGATGCCAGCTCCGGTCCCGCTGATAATATGATCCTTGATCCGACATTTGGCTCTCCCTGGCAGCGCCGGACAGCGCTGCGCCAATAACCCGTCCCGCTACTTTTGAGGCTCGGGATTTGCTTCCATTTCCGCAAAGGTCTTCTTGACGATCTTGATGGCGTGATTGGCCGCGGGCACGCCGGCATAGACGGCCACGTGCAGCAGCGCCTCCTTGATGTCCTCCTTGGTCGCGCTCGTGTTGCGGGTCGCGCGGACATGCATGGCGACCTCATCGTCCTGGCCGAGTGCAGCCAGGAGCGCGATGGTGACGATGGAGCGCTCGCGCAGCGTGAAACCCGGGCGCGACCATACCGAACCCCAGGCGCCTTCGGTGATGAAGGTCTGGAAGTCCTCGTCGAACTCCGTCATCTGCGCGCTCGCCCGGTCCACATGGGCATCGCCCAGAACCTGTCGGCGCACCGCCATGCCCGCCTTGTAGCGTTCGCTATTGTCCCTCTCAGACAAGTCCAGCCTCCTGAAGATGCTCTTTGATGAGTGTCGACAGCACCGCCGGCTTCTCGACGCAGGGAATGTGCCCTGCCCCGTCGATCAGCGCGAAGCGCGCGCCTGGAATGAGATCGGCCGTGCCCTTGACCACGTCTGCCGGCGTCGAGCCGTCCTGGTCGCCTGCGACGCAGAGGGTCGGAATCGCGATGCGGCCGGCATCCGGCCTCAGATCGGAATCGCGGATGGCGGCGCAGGTTCCGGCATAGCCGTGAGCCGGCGTGCGCACCAGCATGTTGCGCCAGCCTGCGACTTCATCCGCATGGGTCTCGCGAAACAGCGGCGTGAACCAGCGCTGCAGGACGTTGTCCGCGAGCGGCTCGATGCCGCCGTTTTCGACGCCGGCGATCCGCTCGGCCCAGAGTTCCGGCGTCCCGATCTTCGCCGCCGTACAGCAGAGGGTGAGCGCCTGAACGCGCTCAGGAGCGCGCACGGCCATGCGCTGCGCGATCATGCCTCCTACCGACAGGCCGACGAGAGCGGCCCGCTCGATCTTGAGATGATCGAGAAGCCCTACAAGATCGGCCGTGTGGTCGTCGATCGTATAGGGCGCAGACGGCGCGTCCGAGAGGCCGTGTCCACGCTTGTCGTAGAGAACGATTCGGAAGCGATCGGCAAAGGCCGGCACGACCTCCTGCCAGATGCGGAAGTCGCTCCCCAGCGAATTGATGAAGACGAGAACGGGGCCGTCGGTCGGACCGACCACCTGGTGATGAAGGACGATGCCGTTGATGCGTGCGAATGCCATGCCAGACCTCAATGCAGCGAACCGACGCCGATATAGCGCTCGACCAATCCCTGATCGGCGCGCAGGGCCTCGCTCGTCCCCTGCCAGGCGATGCGCCCGCGCTCGAGGATCAGAACGGATTCGGCGAAATCCAGGGCACTTTCGAGGCGCTGCTCGACGAGAAGGATCGTCATCTCGCCGGTCGATGCGAGCCGCGTGAAGGCGGACATCAGCTCCTCGCAGATGACGGGCGCCAGCCCCTCGAGCGGCTCGTCGAGGAGCAGCACCGACGGGCGACCGAGAATGGTGCGGGCGGTCGAGAGCATCTGCTGCTCGCCGCCGGACAATTGCCAGCCGAGATTGTTCCGACGCTCGTGAAGGCGCGGAAACATGTCGTATGCCTCCTGAATGACGCTGCGCGGCCGGTCCTTCACACCGACGACAAGATTCTCCTCGACCGTCATCGAGCGGAAGATGTCCCGCGTCTGGGGAACCAGGCCGATCCCCTTTCGTGCGCGCTCCGAGCTCTTCAGCCCCGACACGTCGGCACCGCCGATCCGGATCTCCCCGCCATAGCGCCGGTTCATTCCCATGAGCGTCGACAGAAGCGTGGTCTTGCCCATGCCGTTGCGGCCGAGAATGGACAGCCGCGCGCCGGACGGCACCGAGAAGGACACATCCTCCAGCACAACCGTCGGGCCGTAGCCCGCACTCAATCCGCGGACGTCAAGCGATTCTGCGGGCATGGGCATAGTTCCCCAGATAGGCCTCTCGGACCTTTTCGTTGGCGGCGACCTCCGACGGCAATCCCTCGAAGATGATCTCGCCGGCTGCCAGGACGACCACGCGTCGGGCGAAGCGGAAGACGAGATCCATGTCGTGCTCGATCATCAGCACGGCGAGGCTCGGCGGCAGACGTTCGAGCGCCTGCTCGATCCTCGGCGTGTCGCTCGACGGCACGCCGGCCGCCGGCTCGTCGAGGAGCAGCACTTTCGGCCGCAGCGCCAGCGCGATGCCGATCTCCAGCAGCCGCTGCTGTCCATAGGCGATCTCGCCGACCCTGCGCCGCGCCACATCCAGCAGGCCGAGAGTGGACAGAATGCCCTCGACCTCACCCGCCACTTCGGAATTGCCCGTGAAACGGCTCAGAATCCGGTTGGCCTTTCCTTCCCGCTGCAGCACCGTCAGCGTCACGTGCTCTTCCGGCGTCATCTGCGAGAACAGCCGCGTAACCTGGAAGGTGCGCACCAGACCCTTGCGAACCCGCCGCACGGCGCCGAGGTTCGTGACATCCTCGCCGTTCAGGATGACCCGCCCAGCGCTCGGATGAATCAGCCCCGTCACCAGATTGACGAAGGTGGTCTTGCCGGCGCCGTTCGGGCCGATCAGGGCGAGCCGCTCTCCGGCCGGCATGGCGAGCGAGATGTCCCGGCTGACGGCGAGGCCGCCGAAATTCTTGGTCAGGCCCTCGACGCGAAAGAGATCGCTCATGCCTTCCCCCTCTTCGCGCGTTTGCCCGATGCGGAGAACCTGTCGAGCAGGCCGCTCAGCCCGCCGGGAGCGGCGAGCACCACCGCGATCAGCAGGGCGCCGACCATCGTCATCCAGTGGAACGGGTTGATCGCCGAGACGATGTGCTCGAAGCCCATGAAGATCACGGTGCCGACAAGCGCGCCGTAAAGGGTGCCTAGGCCGCCGAGCACGAGCATGACGAGGGCGTTGGCGGACAATTCGAAGCTGACGCTGTCGAGGCCGACCACCTGGGTGGAGATCGCGGCGAGCGCGCCGCCCATTCCGGCAACCGCACCCGAAATCACGAACATCTTCAGCAGCACCGGGAATACGAAGGAGCCCATGGCGCGGATGCGGATCGGATCCTGCTTGATGCCCCGACACAGCATGCCGAAGGGCGAAGACACGACGAATTTCAGCACGATGAAGACGAGGACCAGCAGCGTGAGGCCGAAGAGATAGGCCGTCCGGCCCCAGAGATCGAATTCGAACATGCCGAAGAGCGGGCTTACCATCAGTCCCGCCAGGCCGTCGCTGCCTCCCGTATAGGCGGAGGCCTTGTTCGCGGCCTCATGGAAGAGCTGGACGATGGCAATGGAGAGCACGAGCTGGGCAAGCCCGTGGGCCCGCAGCATGATCGTGCCCATGAGAAGTCCCGCCACCGCGCCGGCGACTGCGCCGATGAGGATCAGGGTCACGGGCTCCGTGACCCCGTTCACGCAGGCAATGCCGGCTGCATAGGCACCGGCGCCGAAGAGCGAAGCCTGTCCCAGGGTCGCCACGCCGCAATAGCCGGTGATGAGATCGATCGACAGGACGAGAAGCGCCACGGCGATGACGCGCGTCAGAAGCGCCAGATTGTCGGGGAAGAGAAAGTATCCCGCCATGCCGGCGGCGATGATGAGGACGATGCCGATGACCTCCCGCAGCCAGCGGCGTTCGGCGGGTACGGCCGCAATTCTCTCCGTTTGCGCAACCACCTGCACGTTACTGAGCCCTTCCGAAGAACCCGCGCGGGAACACGCAGACGATGGCGATCACGGCGGCGTAGAAGAAGAAGTTGCCGAATTCGGGCATCAGGTAGCGGCCGGTCGTATCCACGGCACCGAGCAGAAGGCAAGCAACGACGGCGCCGGGAATCGAGCCTGCCCCGCCGACCGAGACGACCACAAGGAAGGTCACCATGTAGCGCAGGGCATAATAGGGCTCGATGGGCAGGAACTCGGCCCCGACCACGCCACCGAGCGCCGCAAGCCCGATGGCGATGGCGAAGCTGACCGCATAGACCACCTGCGTGCGCACGCCCAGCGCATCGGCCATGGCCGCGTTGTCCACGGTCGCCCGCAGCTTGATGCCGAAATCCGTCTTCTCGATCAGGAACCAGAGACCGCCGGCCACCACGACGCCGCAGGCCATGACGAAGAGCCGATGCGCGGCGATGGTCTTGAACCCCACATCGATGGGCTGGCTCAGGCTGCCCGGGAGCGGAATGGTCTTCAGGGTCGGGCCGAAGAAATAGTTGGTGATGCCGATCACGCAGAAGGTGATGCCGATAGTCATCAGCACCTGGGTGAGTTCGGGGCTGCCGTAGATCCGGCGGTACAGCAGCCGCTCCAGCGGAATCGAGATAATGACCGTGCCGATGATCGCCAGGAAGATGGCGACCGCGTAGCCCATCCCGAGATCGCGCGCCGCGTAGGAAGCGATGTAGCCCGCGATCATGGCAAACGCGCCATGCGCCAGGTTCACAACCCGCATCAGGCCCATGGTCAGCGACAGGCCGATGCAGATGATGAAGAGAGCCATGCCGTAAGCAAAGGCGTCGATCGCGATGCTGAGGACGGTCTGCATGGAATATCCCGGACGGATAGCGGTTCGGCTGATTGAAGGCGCGGCTTTCTAGGCCGCGCCTTCCAACTACATGTCGTCTCGCTTATTGGGTGGCGAGACCAGGATCCTTCTGGTTCGGGAAGGTCTGGATTTCCCTGTTGATGGACTTGCCATCCGCGCCCTTGGCGACTTCGCGCAGATAGATGTTCTGCGTGATGTGCCGCGTAGCGGGCTCGATGTTTACGGGCCCGCGCGGGCTCGTCCAGGACAGTCCCTTCACGGCATCGACCGCCTTCTGAGCATCCTGCTTGCCGCCCGTGGCTTCGATCATCTTGTAGATCACATGCATGCCGTCATAGGCGCCGACGGACGGGAACGAGAGCTGCTCGGCCGAGCCGATCGCCTTGGTGGCAGCCTCGACGAACTTCTTGTTCTCCGGGCTGTCATGCGAAACCGCATAATGGAAGCTGGTCTTCAAGCCGTCTGCCGCATCGCCGAGCGCCGGCAGATCGGATTCCTGCGTGAGATCGCCCGGTGCATAGAACTTGATGCCGGCCTTCTTGAGCCCCGTCTCGTTATAGGCCTTCGCAAAGCCGAGGGTGGGCGGACCGGAGGGAAGGAAGGCGAAGAGGCCCGCGGCGCCGGAATCGCGCACGCGCTGCATGATCGGGCTGAAATCGGTGGTGTTCATCGGCATGCGGATGGATTCCACCACCTGCCCGCCGGCGGCCTCGAAGGCCTTCTTGAAGGCGTTCTCCGCATCGACGCCGGGGCCGTAATCGCTGACGATCGTGATCGCCTTCTTCACGCCTTCGTCGACGGCGACCTTGCCAAGAGGCGTCGTCGTCTGTGCCGTGGTGAACGATGTGCGGACCACGAGCGGCGAGGTGTTCATGATCGCGGAGGTCGCCGCATTGAAGATGACGAGCGGCGTGTTGGCCTGAGCAAGCAGCGGCGTGATCGCCATGGCATCGGGCGTGAAGTAGACGCCGCCGAGATACTGGACCTTATCCTTCACGACCAGTTCCTGCGCCAGGGCGCGCGACTGGGCGGGATTGGCGGCGGGAAGATCGCGGTAGATTACCTCGATGTCGTTGCCCTTCACCGACTTGCCGTTGAGCGCCATATAGGCCTCGACGCCGGCCTGGAAGTTCTTGCCCTGCAGCGCGAAGGGGCCGGAGAACGGCCCGATGATGCCGATCTTGATCGTCTCGGCCGAGGCGGAGACGGAGCCCATCAGCAACGCGCCGATGGCAACGCCCAGAATTCTCTTTGAAACTCTCATAAGCCGTATCCTCCCTCTGAACTGTCCCGATCTCACGCCGGCGGATCGCGGTTGTGTTAGTCCATTGTCTAGCTCTTTGTGCGCATTGCGAACATTGAAAGCCATAGCGCACATGTAGTACGATTTGGACAAGTGGTGTCAAGGCTACCAAAGTCCAGCATACGCCTGTCGGAGCAAAAGATGCAGGGTGACGAGACCGAGGATCGGGCAGGCGGCGATCGCGACTTCGTGGCGAGCCTGGAGAAGGGCCTGATGGTGATCGAGGCCTTCGATTCCGGCCGTCAGCGGCTGACCCTGTCGGACGTGGCGAAGCTGACCGGGATCACCCGGGCCGCGGCGCGGCGTTATCTCTTGACGCTCACGAAGCTGAACTACGCCGATTTCGACGGGCGCTACTTTACTTTAAGCCCGCGCATCCTGCGCCTCGGCTATGCCTATCTCTCCTCCGCATCGCTGCCGGCCCGGGTCCAGCCCTTTCTGGAGCGGATCTCGGAGGAGACGGGGGAATCGAGCTCGGCCGCGATCCTCGACGGCGACGACATCGTCTACATCGCCCGCTCGGCGACGCGGCGGATCATGTCCATCGGGCTCGGGGTCGGAAGCCGCCTCCCCGCCTATTGCACCTCGCTTGGCCGCGCGATCCTGGCCTACCAACCCGAGGTCATGATCGACGCCTATGTTCAGCGCGTCCGGCTGGAGCCGCGGACGCCGAAGACGGTGACGGACAAGGCCGCGTTCCGCGCCCTCCTCGACGCCACGCGCGTTCAGGGCTACGCCCTCGTCAACGAGGAGCTCGAATTCGGCCTGCGCTCCATCGCCGTGCCGGTGATCGAGAAGAACGGCCGGGTGACCATCGCGCTCAATCTCAGCGCCCAGGCCGGACGCGTCTCGGCCGAGGAGATGACGGAGCGCTTCCTGCCCGCGTTGAAGACGGCCAGCGAGTCGCTGGGCTACCTGCTCTGATCCCCGGGAACCGGCCGGCAGCCGAGCAGCATGCGCGCCTCTTGCGGCGTCGCGGTGCGATGCCCGCGCCGCTCGACGGCGAGGACCGCATGCTCGACCAGTTCCGCATTGCTGGAGGCGAGCCGGTCCTTCGCGATCCGGATGTTGTCCTCGAGCCCGGTGCGGACAGCATCGGCGCCGCGGGCGAGCGCCCAGTCCATCACCTTCGCCTGATGCCTGCCGATTCCGGCGGCCGTCCAGGTGCAGTTCGGAAAAAGGTGCCTCGCCTCCTTGAGAAGGATGTCCAGCAGCCGTTCCTCTGCGGGCAGCGCGTTCATGATTCCCATGACGAACTGGATATGCGGCGTATCGTCGATCAGCCCCTTGTCGGCGAGGCGCCTGGCGCCGTGCAGATGGGACAGGTCGAAGATCTCGATCTCCGGCCTGATCCCGAACTCCTTGATCTTGCCCGCCATCTCCTCAACGAGCGTCGTGTGATTCTCGTAGACGATGGTCGGGAAATTGACCGATCCGGTCGAGAGCGAGGCCATGTCGGGCCTGAGGGAGAGCGCGCTGCTGCGCTGGCCCGGATCCCGACCCCGGCCGCCAGTCGAGAACTGGACGATCATGCCTGGGCAGTGCGTCTCGACACCCGCCTTGACCGCCGCGAAGCGCTCGGGATCCGACGAGGACGTCTCGTCGTCGTTGCGCACATGGATATGGACGAGGGTGGCTCCCGCCTCGTAGGCCTGCTGCGTCGACTCGATCTGCTCCGCCGGCGTTATCGGGACCGCCGGATTGTCCTTCTTGCGCGGAACCGACCCGCATATTGCAACGGCAATGACGACAGGCTTCACGGGCTCCCTCCCACCGGCACGCAGGACATCACCGCCACATAGCGCGTGCATGACGACAAGCGAGACGGGCGGCGGGAATAATCCGCCGCTTGGAAGGTGTGGCGCTTCTTTACCTCTCCTTGAGGGAGAGGTCGCGCCGGAGGCGCGGGTGAGGGGTTACAGGTTTATCCGGAGAAGGCGGTGCCCCCTCACCCTCGCTGCGCTCGACCTCTCCCCGCCGGGGAGAGGTGATGCCTGCGGCAGCAAAACGGATCTCGGGTGTTCCCGAGATCCGAGGAGAGGCGGCGCCTGTGGCAGCCTCTGCGCTTACTTGGAAAAGCGCAGCGCCTCGTCCCCTTAGATCGGAAAATGCTGCGGCCCGGTCTCGATGGTGATCCAGCGCAGCTCGGTGAACTCGCTGATGCCGGCCTTGCCGCCGAACCGGCCGTAACCGCTCGCCTTCACGCCGCCGAACGGCATCTGGGCCTCGTCGTGCACCGTCGCCCCGTTGATGTGGCAGATGCCGGAATCGATCCGGTGCGCCACATCGAGCGCCCGGGTGATGTCGCGCCCGAAGACGGCGGCGGAGAGCCCGTACTCCGTGTCGTTGGCGATGCGAACCGCCTCCTCCACGCCCGTGGCGCGGATGACGCAGACGACGGGACCGAAGGATTCCTCGCCATAGAGGCGCATGGCCGGGGTGACTTGGTCGAGAACCGTCGCGGACATCACCGTGCCGTCCACCCGTCCGCCGGCGAGGAGCCTGGCGCCCTTGGAGACCGCATCGTTCACCAGGCCGCCGATCCGCTCGGCCGCCTCCGCGCCGACCAGGGAACCGAGGGCGAAATTGCCGTGGCGCGGATTGCCGGCCTGAAGCGACTCCGCCTTCGCGGCGAGCTTGGCGACGAAATCGTCCGCCACCGCATTGTCAACCACGATACGCTCGGTCGACATGCAGATCTGGCCCTGGTTCATGAAGGCGCCGAAGGCGGAGGCAGCAACGGCCGCATCGAGATCGGCATCGTCGAGGACCACGAGGGACGCCTTGCCGCCGAGTTCCAGAAGCACCGGCTTCAGGAATCGGGCCGCTGTTTCCGCGATGATGCGGCCGACCCTCGTCGAACCGGTGAAGTTGATCCGGCGCACGGCCGGATGCGCGATCAGGGACTCGATGATCTCGCCGGCGTCCTCGGGCGCATTGGTGATCACGTTGACGACGCCCGCCGGCAATCCGGCCTCCCGGAGGACGGCACCGATCAGGCGATGCGTGCCGGGGCAGATCTCCGAGGCCTTCAGCACCACCGTGTTGCCGCAGGCGAGCGGCGTCGCGATGGCGCGCACCCCCAGAATGACCGGCGCGTTCCAGGGCGCGATGCCGAGCACGACGCCGGCCGGCTGACGCACCGCCATGGAAACGCAGCCCGGCTTGTCCGAAGGAATGATCTCGCCGGTGATCTGGGTCGTCAGCGATGCCGCCTCGCGCAGCATGCCGGCGGCGAGCTTCACGTTGAACTGCGCCCATCCGGCCGTGGCGCCGATCTCGGTAGCCATCAGATTCACGAAATCAGCCGCCCGGCCTTCGAGAAGATCGGCCGCCTTCAGGAGGGCCGCGCGCCGCGCGTTCGGCCCGAGCTTCGACCAGGCCGGGAATGCCGCTGCTGCGGCATCGGCTGCGGCCTGGGCGTCGGCGACGCTCGCGGCCGCAGCGCGGCTCGCCACATCGCCGGTGATCGGATCGCGCCGCTCGAAGGTGGCTCCGGTGGAGGCCGCCACGTCGCGATCGTCGATGAGAAGATTGATGTCAAGCATGTCTGATGCTCCGCGTTCAGCTCGGTTGAAAGGATGAAAAAGCGACGCCGCCCGCGCCGCCGAGATAGGCGCGGCGCACGGCCGGATCGTCGCGAAGATCGGAGGCACGGCCCTCGCCGACGATCCGCCCGGTCTCGATGAGATAGCCCCGGTCGGCGATGGCAAGGCTCTGGCGCGCGTTCTGCTCGACAAGAAGCACGCTCACGCCGCTCTCCCTGATTCGGGCCAGCGCCGCGAACAGCTCCTTGCACATGAGTGGCGACAGGCCGAGGGAGGGTTCGTCGAGCAGCAGTACGTCCGGTTTGGACATCAGTGCCCGGCCGATCGCCACCATCTGCTGCTCGCCGCCGCTCATGGTCCGCGCGGTCTGACCGAGACGTTCTGCCAGGCGGGGGAACAGGGTGAGCACCCGCTCCAGGATCTCCCGCTCGCTCGCCCGGGAGCGTTCGGGATAGGCGCCGAGACGCAGGTTTTCGCGCACGGTGAGATCGCCGAAGATGCCGCGGCCCTCGGGAACGAGCGCCAGGCCCGCCTCGACGATCCGATGCGGCGGCAGGGCGGAGAGGTCACGGCCGGACAAGACGATCCGTTTGCCCGGCAAGGCGGGCACGATCCCGGCTATCGCCTTCAGGAGCGAGGACTTGCCGGCCCCGTTGGCGCCCAGGATCACGACGATCTCGGATTGTCCGATTTGCAGTTCGACCTGCTCGAGGGCGCGATGGAGTCCATAAGCGACGGTGAGATTCGAAACCTCAAGCATCGGGGTCTCCCAGATAGGCCCGGACGACCTCGGGATCGGCGAGAACGGCGGCGGGCGGACCGGCCGCGATTACGGTTCCGGCGCTCACCACCACGCAGCGGTCGCAGAGGGAGCGGATGGCATCCATGACATGCTCCACCAGAATGATCGCCAGACCCTCCTCACGCAGCGAATGGATGAGGGCGATACCCTCCTGCAACTCGGAAGGGTTGAGGCCAGCCAGCCATTCGTCGAGCAGCAGCAGCTTCGGCGCGAGCGCCAGGGCGCGAGCCATCTCGAGGCGCTTCTGATCGATATAGGTCAATTGCGACGCAGAGTGATCCACCTTGCTGCCCAATCCGACCCGGCGGAGCAGCCGAAGCGCCTCTTCCGTCGCCGGCTCGCCCCAGAGCGGGTTCAGCCGGAAGGCCAGCCCGGCCTTCACGTTCTCCACGCAATCGAGCGAGGGCAGCACGCGCACGAGCTGGAATGTCCGGGCGAGACCGAGCCGGGCGATCTTGTGGGCCGGCAGCCCGTCGATGGACTTCCCCGCCAGCCGGATGGCGCCGGCATCCGACTTCAGGGCGCCCGAGAGGAGATTGAGCGCCGTCGTCTTGCCCGAACCGTTCGGTCCGATCAGGCCGACGATCTCGGATTTGCCGACCGTCATCGTCAGTCCGTTTACGGCCACGAGGCCGCCGAACCGGCGGGTAAGGCCTTCGACCTCGAGGAGAGGTCCGGTCATGCGGGCCTCCGGGTCTGCAGCAGGAGCGGCTTCAGCTTCGTGCGCTCGAAGAGCCCGGCGATGCCGTTGGGCACGCCGTAGACGATCAGCATGAAGACGAGGCCGAGGAGGATGCTGAAATAGTTCGGGAAGTTGGCGCCCAGCACCTCGAAGAGGATCGTCAGCGGGATCACCCCGAGAAGCGGTCCCCACAGGCGATGGGCGCCTCCGAGCAGCGCCATGATCAGAACCTGGAACGACAGCACCGGGTTGAATGCGATCGTCGGGTCGAGATAGGTCCACCGCGGCGCCATGATGGCGCCGGTGAGTGTCATGAAGGCGGCGCTGACCGCGAAGAGCAGGAGCTTGGCGCGGGTGGTGTCGATGCCGCAATGGCGGGCGACGGTCTCGTCGTCTCCGATCACCCGCAGGGCAAGACCCAGGCGCGAGCGCTGAATGAGCCAGCCGACCAGGAAGACGAGCACGGCCAGCGCGAACAGGTGCCAGAAGATCGATTCCTGCGTGATGTCGATGAAGACGTAGCGCCCCACGGAGCCGCTGACATTCACCTCGAACCAGGTCACGAGCTGACGGATCAGCTCGGCGAGGCCGAAGGAGAAGATCACGAAATAAACGCCCGACAGCCGCAACGTCGACAGGCCGACCAGAGTAGCGACCGCAATGCCGATGCACGCCGCGGTGACAAGGACAAGCGGCCAGGGCAGCACTTCGCCGAGCACGGCAACCGTATAGGCGCCGATGCCGAAGAAGGCGACGGTCGCCAGGGAGACGTAGCGCGTGGTGCCGGAGAAAAGCGCCCAGGCGGTGGCGAGCACCAGCTGGCTCAGGACGCCGGTGGCGACGGCGAGATGATAGCTCGACCCAAGAAAGGGAACGAGTCCGAGCACCAGCAGCACACTCGCAACGAGGATCGCCGGCGTGACGGTTGCTTTCATCGGCCTGCCCTCCCGAAAAGTCCCGTCGGGCGCACGAGGAGCACGGTCAGGAACAGCATGAAGGTCGCGGCGAGTGTGAGCCCTGGATCGACGAGCCGTGCGACGACGGTTTCGACCAGCCCGAGCAGCAGGCCCGCGACCAGAGCGCCGAGAAGGTTTCCGACGCCGCCCATGATCACGACGATCAGGGCCTTCATGGTGAAGACGACGCCCATGGCCGCGTTGAAGGTCAGGAACATGCTGACCAGCACGCCGCCTGCCGCGCACATCGCCCCGCCTAGCGCGAAGGCGAGGCCTGCGACCTTGCGCACGTCGATGGCGGCGAGGCTTGCGGCGGTGGGGTCGACGGCGACGGCGCGGATCGCCGTTCCCGTCCGGGTGCGCATGAGCAATGTATAGAGGATGAGACTCAAGGCGACCGCGAAGCCGAAGGCGATCAGCCGGTTCACGGCAATCGTCGACCCGGCGATGGTGATCGGGACCGAGAGATACGAATAGCTGTAGTACTGCCCGCCGAACAGGACGAAGGCGATACCCTGAACCACGAAGAGCAGGCCGAAGGTCGCCAGGATCGAGTCGACCTCGAGGGCATCCCTCGTCTTCGCCCGCCGGACGAGCGGCACCAACAGCACCCGATAGATGAGCCAGCTTGCCGCGAAGCCGGCCGGCAGCACCAGAACCATTCCGACGAGCGGACTGAGCGCGAAGGTGGTGAAGAGCAGGTAGGAGGCGAAGGCGGCGGCGATGAGAACCTCGCCATAGGCGAGGTTCATGATCCGCGCGACGCCGTATTGGAGCGTGAGGCCCATGGCGACGAGGGCATACATGCCGCCGAGGATCAGGCCGCCGAGAATGATGTCGACGATCAGCATGACGATCTCAAAGGACAGCGGTTACGGCTTCCAGGCAGGCTTGGGGGCGATGACCGGGCGGGCGCCCTCCTTGGTGACCGGCGCGACGCCGTAGAACTCGCCGTTCTGCCACTGGCCGACGCCCCACACGTCCTTCAGCAGGCCGCCTTCGAGCTTCACCTTGCCGATGACGGTGTCGAAGGTGCCGGTCTGCAGTTCCTTGATCACCGCGTCGCGATCGATCTTGCCGACCTTCTCGATCGCCTGCTGCAGGGCCTGCAGGCTGGCATAGGTGATCGGGCTCGCCCAGCGGTCGGGCTCGCGGCCGACGGCTTCCGTATGGCGCTTGAAATAATCCTTGAGCGCCGGCGAATCCGCATTCCATCCGCCGATGCCCATCACGCCGTTGGCATTCTCGCCGAAGCGCTGCTTATAGACCGGGAAGGCCGTGCCGACGCCGACGAAGAACACCTTCGGATTGAAGTTGAGTACCTTCGCGGTATCCGTCACGCCGAGGGTGTCCGGCGGGTAGCTGAAGGCGATGAAGGTATCGGGATTGGCCGCCATCGCGTCCTTGAGGAGCGGCTGCACATCCTGGGTGCCGGCCGGATAGGACTTGTCGTAGACGAGGTTGAAGCCGGCCTTCTTGAGCGCGTTGCGGGCCGCCGTCGACAGCTCGATGCCGAACTGGTCCGAGACGCCGATCATGGCGACATCGGCACCGATCTTGCCCTCGCCCTTCATCTTGGTCAGCACATCCACGAACGAGGTGGAGATGTCGGACGGCAGACCGAGCCAGAACGAGGCATTGGACCACCTCTTGGCCAGCTCCGGCGCCCGGTCGGTATTGGTCGTGACTGCGAGGTGCGGATAGCCGAGGCGGTTCATGATCGGCGCGACGGCGAGGTTGAGCCCGGTACCCCAGGGTGAGAGGATGAAGTCGACCTTGTCCTGGGTGGCGAGGCGCTCCACGGCCTTGACCGCCTCCTCCGAGTTGCTGCGGTCGTCGTACTCGACGATCTCGACCGGAACCCGCTTGCCGGAGAGCATGATCCCGCCGGCGGCATTCACTTCCTTCACCCAGAGCTGGTAGTTCGGCAGCGTGGTGATGCTGGCACCGCCCGTATTCGGGCCGGTCTTCGAGATCGCGTATCCGATCTTGATGGAGTTCTGGGCCTGGGCCGAAGCCCCGGCAACAAGGCAGCTCGCAGCGGCGAGCAGGGCAACGGCATGACGCCGTGTCACGTAACCGGTCATGGTTTCCTCCAGGGGATATTTTGTTGAGGCTCTCGTTTCGGACTCGGCCCTTGACGAGCCTGAGCTTACGCTTCCTCTCGGGCATGCAAATTGGACAATATTGGCGAAAGATTGTACGTATCCGGCATGACCGCCAGGCCCAGCCTTCGACCGCGCCCCACCAAGGCACAGACCGTCCGGGCCGAGGCGATTTGGGTTGCGCCCACCGCTGTCCTGCACGCCGAGACCATTGCGCCTTCGCTGTCGGAGCGCGAGTGGGTGCTTCCGGGAGACGGCGGCGAACCGCGGGCTCACGCATTCCTCATCCTGTCCCGCGGCGGCATTCTTCGGGGATCCGAAGTAGAGACGGAGCTGCCCTCACCCTTCCTTCTGTGGCTCCCGAGCCATGGCGGGAAGACGGTCCGCATCGATGCCGGTGCTCGGGGCTACATGCTCTCGGTGGATGACGACTTCCTGACCAGGACCGTCAGCAGCGCCCCCGAAGGTTCGCTCCTGCGTCCTGTCCTAAACCGGCTCATTCTCCTGCCGTCCCAGCGCCTGCAGGAGCGTGCCGACGAAATCGCCCACTCTTTTCGGGCCCTGGCCCGGGAGGTGCGAAGCCCGGATCGCGTCTCCATGGCCATTCTCGGCGCGCATCTGACGGTGATCGGCCTGCATATCTGGCGGCTGGCGCAGGGCGATTCACCGGCGGAGGCCGGCCTGCGGGGTACGGGGCATCACGTCCTGCAGCAGTTCCGGCAACTCGTCGAGCTCCGGTATCGCGAGCATTGGAGCGTCGGGCGCTATGCGGCGACCCTCGGGGTGACGGAGGACCGGCTCCATGCGGTCTGCGTGCGCAATGCCGGCCATCCGCCGCGCGCGCTCGTCTGCGACCGCGTGATCCAGGACGCCTGCATGCGCCTCCAGCAGATGGACGTGCCCATCGAGCAGATCGCGTTCGGCCTCGGCTTCAAGGATCCGGGATACTTCAACCGGTTCTTCAAGAAGCATGTCGGCATACCGCCGGGCGTCTATCGTCGCCGCGTCAAGGCGCAGCGCGCCGGCAGCACCGGCTCCTATGCCGCGTGGCCGTAAATGGCAGGTAGAAACATCGCCTTCTGGTATTTCCTGCCAGAGATCTATCATCCTTGATTTAGGTCAAGGCCCGTTGCCGGACTTGCATGCAAGGTCCCGGTATGACCCCGGAACTCATCGCTCGCTACGACCAGCGCGTCCCGCGCTATACCAGCTAACCGACCGCTCCCCATTTCAGGCCCGAGATCACAGCGGAGACCTACGAATCCTGGCTCGGGGAACTGGCGCAAGACAAGCCGTTGTCGCTCTATCTGCACGTCCCTTTCTGTGCGGAGCTCTGCCTCTATTGCGGCTGCAACACCGCCGTCACGCGCAGCTACAAGGCCGTGGCTTCCTACGTGGAGTGCCTGGAACGTGAGATCAGTCTCGTTGCACAAAACCTGCCCGGTCGTATGGCCGTTTCCCACATTCATTGGGGCGGGGGTACCCCGACCATTCTCTCACCGGACGACCTCCGGCGGATCTCATGGCATCTCGGTGCAGCCTTTGCGATTCTTCCCGACGCAGAGATTGCGGTCGAGATCGATCCGCGGACGATTACCCCGGAGCATGTGAAAGCGCTTGCCGCCTCCGGCCTCAACCTCCTCTCTCCTGACAGCTCTCAGCGTGAAGCGGAAGACCGTTCCCTTGCCCCGGTCCGACTCGGCCCAGATCTTTCCGCCATGAGCCTCGACGATCGTCCGGCAGATCGACAGGCCCACCCCCATGCCATGCTTCTTCGTGGTTACGAAGGGCTGAAAAAGCTGAACCGCCACTTCGGCGGCAAGTCCCGGCCCCGTATCCTCGACACTCAACTCGACATGGGCGTCGTCGACGAGCCGCGTGGCTACCTTGAGCTCCCGGCGGGATGTTTCCTGCATGGCCTCGATGGCATTGCGGATGAGGTTCAGCAGAACCTGCTGGATCTGGATCCGGTCGGCAAGCACGAACGGCGCATCTGGGTCGAAATCGAAAGCAACCCGGACGCCCTGCTCCTTGGCTCCCACGAGAGAAAGGGCGCTCGCCTCCTCGACCAGCTTCGGCAGGTTTTCGATATGGCGCTCGCTCTCCCCGCGGGCCACGAACTCGCGCAGGTGGCGGATCACCTGCCCTGCCCGCAGTGCCTGCTCACCCGCTTCGTTGACCGCGTCCCGGAGCATGGGCACCGCCTCCCCCTCCATCCGCTCCAGGATCCGGCGGCAGCCCTTGAGATAGTTCGTGATCGCCGTCAGGGGCTGGTTGATTTCGTGGGCGAGTGTCGAAGCCATCTCGCCGAGTGCAGTAAACCGCGACATGTGGACGAGTTCGGACTGCAGCTCCTGCGATTGTGCAACGACAATTTTTGTGTCCGGGTAGCGCCATCTACGATGTCTGGCGTTTTCGCGCGGGCTTGGGCTGGTGCAGGCGCCGCCGGACATTGGGCTTCAGGGCGTTCCTGACGTCCTTGTCCGTGAGCGCCAGGTCGAACCATTCCGGATCGAAGTGGCCGCCGCACCAGACCCGGGTCTCGGTGTGCTCGCGATCATCCGGATCGGCCATGATGGCGAGAAAGCGCTCATAGCCACTGACGCCGCCAACGTCTTCTGGCGGCCTGGCACGGGCTCCCGCAATAGAGGTCCCAAAGCGAGGGGGCGTATCGAGGGCCAGCAGCTTCTCGATCTCCACGGTGTGCAGCCAGCTGTCTCCAAAGTCATAGAGATAGGTAAAGCATGTGCCCGGCTCCCGGTCGAAGTCGCGCAACCGCACCTCACGCTCGTCGAACACTCGCGGGTCATCCTCGAAAGCCCCGTCCTCGAGCAGTTCCGGATCGCCATAGCGCAGGCCACCAATGTGGAACTCGTGCAGGTGGGAGTCCCACCAGTTGAACGCGGCCTGGATCGCAAGGTGCAACTGTCCCAAGTGCCACGTCCACGGCACCACCAGCCGCCGCCACACGCGCGGGTCGATCTCGGCCAGCGTGATCTTGATGTGGAGGGCGTTGGGATCTTTCCAGGACATGCCCCAGTGGACCTGTCACCGTGGGCGGCGTCAACTATCTGACCGCGTCCAACGACAATTAGACAGCGGCGCTCTTGGCCTGCGTCGCGGTCCGGCGTCGGTAGCTCTCGGTGTTGAGTTCCAGAATGGTGGCGTGGTGAACCAAACGGTCGATGGCCGCGACCGTCATGGCGGGATCTGGGAAGATCTGATTCCAGGTGCTGAAGGGCTGATTGCAGGTTGTGATCAGAGAGCGTCGTTCATAGCGCTCGGCAATCAACTCGAACAGGACGCTCGTTTCCGCCTGATCTTTGCGCACGTAGCCGAGGTCATCGAGGATCAGGCAATCGAAGCGGTCGAGTTTGGCCAGGGTCGCCGGCAGGTTCAGATCGCGCCGGGCGGCTTGCAGCTTCTGGACCAGGTCGGTGGTACGCGTGAACAACACCCGCTGGCCGGCCTCGATCAGAGCCGTGCCAATGGCCGCGGCGAGGTGCGTCTTGCCGGTCCCAGAGGGGCCGAACAGCAGAATGTTGGCGCCCTGGTCGAGCCAGGCATCCCCGTCTGCCAGCGCCAGGACCTGCGCCTTGCGCGGGCTCGGCACCGCGGAGAAGTCAAAGGTCGCAAAGGTCTTGCCAGGGGGCAGATCGGCCTCGGCGATATGGCGGGCAATCCGTCGACTGTGCCGCTCATGGATCTCGTGCTCGCACAGGGCAGCCAGGAAGCGAGCCGATCCCCAGCCCTCTGCATCGGCCCGGGCGCCGATCTCCTGCCAGAGCCGCGAGATGGTTGGCAGACGCAAGGTGGTGAGCAGAACCGGCAACTTCGCCGTGTCGACAGGCGGCGCGGCGGATGAGGATCGGGTCATGGCGCGGCCCCTTCTGAAGCGGCGATGGGATCGACAGGGATCAGGCTGTCGTAGACGCTCGGATCCGGCGCCCTCACATGAACAACTGGCGCCTGGACGTTCAACGGCCCGGCCACGATAGTTCGGGCCTGGTCGAGATCCGGGAGCCCGCCGCCGGCGAGAACGCTCGCGAGATGATCGGCCAGTTGGGCCTCGCAGGCGTGCGTAGCAGCCAGATGCAGCAGGCCGACATAGACCCGGCACGCCTGTCTTGGATCAAGCCTGGCATCAAGAACCTCCCAGGCTTGTCGGAAGGCGGTCTGCGGGAACAGATCCTCCTGGAACACCGAGTGCCGGAAGGCCTGCGGCTTCTTCACGAGAGCATGGACCAGATGCCGGTAATCGACGACGCGGACACCGGGACCACCACGTTTGAAGTAGCGGCGTGGGACAGCCAGCACCGGGGTTAGGCCGAGATGGCAGACAAGACGATCATCGAAGATATGCACCTTGAGCCGACAGCCGACGAGGCGCGAGGGCACGGTGTAGAGGACATTGCGCACCGAGATCGTGCCGGAGCGTGTGACGGTGACCGTCGCCACCGAGTAATCACTGGTGCGAAAGCGCGGCAGAGGAGCCAGCGCCTTGCGCTCGATGGCAAGCGCCGCCTGCACGGCTGCGTTCTTGCGCATGGCGTAGTCCTGCAGAAAGGCCTGATAAGCCTCCAGATCGGAAAAATCTTTCGAGCCGCGCAATTCGAGAGCTTCGCGTAATCCGAGCTTGAGATGGCCATGGGCGGCTTCGACCGATCCGTTCTCGTGGGCGATGCCGGCATTGTTGCGGGTCGGCTGCAGACCGTAATGGTTGCAGAAGGCGGCATAGGCCTTGGCCTCGTCCTCACGATCAGCGAGGTTGCGATAGGCGGCCGAGAGCCGGTCGGTGCGATGCTCGTGCGGGACGCCGCCGAGCTGCCAGAGCGCCTCCTGCAGGCCTTCGGTGAGAGCCGTGAAGCTCTCTCCGCCGCAGATGGCTTTGATGAAGCGCCAGCCGGAATAAGCGAGCCAGAAATGGTAGAGCAGATGCGGGAAGGGCTGGCCGGCGATAGTCACGTCGAGCTTGGCACCATTGGTGAAGTCCGAGAGAGCCTGCCGGCCGGGCGGATGCTCCTGTCGGAAGATCAGCTCGCGCTCCGATCCCTCGGTCGCCCGCCAATGGGCCACCCGCCGCTGCAGCGAGCGCAGACGGCCGTCGCCATAGTGCCCCGGATGCAACCGCTGCAACTCTTCGAGCAAAGTAGTGGCCCGGATCTGGGGTGCGGCCTCGAGCATCGGCACGAGTTCGTCGAGCCAGACCTCGGCGAAGGGATCCGGGCGCGTCCGGTAGCGACGCGCCTCGCGCTGGCTGGGAAGAACCGAGTCGGCTTCGATGCGCCGGCCGGTGCGTTCACTGAACCCGGCCCGCGCTGACGCGGCGGCCTGGGAATATCCGTCCTTGCGTGAACTCATGTAGCGCCTGACTTGGCGGTCGGTGACGTGAATGCCCGGCATCAGCCTTCTCCCGCAATCGCGGGAAAGATTGATGCATCTCACACCAAACCGGCCATCTCTGTCGTCATCAGGCGGCCATCATAGTTGTCGTCGTTCATGCGAGCGTGTCTCGGTCTGCTGCCGCTCCGTCAGGTACCGGATGAAGCCGGTGAAGTAGCGGATGCCTCCCGAGCGCATCTCGCCCACGGCTAGCTCCATGGGAAAGGTCGACCCGTCCTTACGCAGTCCGACAACCACGCGCCCGATCCCGATGATCCGCCGCTCGCCCGTATGGCCGTAGCGCTGCATGTAGGAATCATGTTGCTCGCGATAGGGCGACGGCATGAGGAGCTTGACGTTCTCGCCGATGACCTCATCCGGCATGTAGCCGAAGATCCGCACGGCGGTGGCGCTGAACGATTGGATCCGCGCTTCCTCGTCGATCACCACCATGGCATCGGGCACCTTCTCCAGGATGGATCGCAGATGGGCTTTGCGGGTCCTCAAGGCTTCCTCGGCGCTGATCCACTCGCTAATGTCGCGGGTGATCATGGCAAAGCCGCCCTCGCCGAGGTCGGGGCTGGCAATGGGAGCGATCGTCACTCTCGCCATGAATGCCGAGCCGTCCTTGCGAATGCGAAACCCTTGCGTCTCGTGGCGTCCGTTGTCGCGTGCCGACTAGAGATCCCGGTCGAAGCCGCGCGTGTCATTGCCGTCCTGCAGATACAGGATGGCTGCCGAACGCCCGAGCGCGTCGCCTGCGCTCCACCCGAAGATTTCCTCGGCGCCCCTGTTCCAACTCGCGATGTTGCCCTGCGCATCGAGCACGAGAAGCGCCGTATCCGTCATCGCATTGATGAGAAGTTCTGCAGCCATGCCTGGAGAGCGGGGCCGATCTGTATCGAAACCTGTTTCTGTCACGTGTCCCACTCGATGTGACACCCAGCATAGCAGCCTCCGTCCGGGTTCCAACATCTCCAAGCTAAACCTGTCGGCGTGCTCCGCGCCGCATGCAACCCAATCTCCTGCAGCGGCATCGGAAGAAACGCTGTTTCTTCGAGTCCCAGAATGCGGCGCCGCCTTTTTCAGCGTTAATTGCTGATCACGCTCAATTCTCTCTTGCCAAATTTTTTCTGATCTTTATATCGGCGCGACCCTGGTCCTGGTTTAGACCGGGGTGGATTTTCCGACAGGTCGGGGGTTTCAAGCGATCCGGGTCTTTGGCTCCGGGGGCTTGGTCCGGTTTGTGTCGGGCTTAAGCCGGGTCTCAGGGTCCGGCTTTGCCATGAGCGGTTTGCCGGTTCGACGGGGTCGAACGGTGGCGCGCTCCTCTGGCGCTCTTTCATCGGCAGCGGCTGCCAGGTCTTTCGGGCCTGGCGGCAAGATCAACGCAAGAACAGCGATGTTTTTGCGAACGGGATGACTTTGCCTCGACTTGCTCGATGCGAAGATCGACTTCGGGACAGCTTCAAAAAACTGTCTTGAACCCGGTTGACAGCGGCCGGATGAGGGCCTAGATCAGGGCCATCGGCGGCGCGGTTCTGATGAGCTTGTGCCGAGGGGCTTTGGGGATCGGGCGGCTTGCGAGGGCGGCCTGGTTGTCTTGAGGTTCCGTTTGCGTCCCTTGAGGGGGATGTGACATTTGCTCTTTGACATTGTTGAGAGGGGAAGAGAAGCGTAGGCGGCGGTGTCCTTGCGGATCGTTCGATGAACGATCGTTAAGAATATCGACCATGTCTATGCTTTGGTGAGTACACCGTTTCCGGGGAAACCTGGAGATTGGGTGCACTCTGTCAATTTGCGTAGAGATTTAGTCGAGATCAAATTCTTCAACTTGAGAGTTTGATCCTGGCTCAGAACGAACGCTGGCGGCAGGCTTAACACATGCAAGTCGAACGCATCCTTCGGGGTGAGTGGCAGACGGGTGAGTAACGCGTGGGAACGTGCCCTTCAGTTCGGGATAACCCAGGGAAACTTGGGCTAATACCGGATACGTGCGAGAGCAGAAAGATTGATCGCTGAAGGATCGGCCCGCGTCTGATTAGCTAGTTGGTGGGGTAATGGCCCACCAAGGCGACGATCAGTAGCTGGTCTGAGAGGATGATCAGCCACATTGGGACTGAGACACGGCCCAAACTCCTACGGGAGGCAGCAGTGGGGAATATTGGACAATGGGCGCAAGCCTGATCCAGCCATGCCGCGTGAGTGATGAAGGCCTTAGGGTTGTAAAGCTCTTTCGTCCGGGACGATAATGACGGTACCGGAAGAAGAAGCCCCGGCTAACTTCGTGCCAGCAGCCGCGGTAATACGAAGGGGGCTAGCGTTGTTCGGAATCACTGGGCGTAAAGGGCGCGTAGGCGGCTTTATAAGTCGGGGGTGAAAGCCTGTGGCTCAACCACAGAATTGCCTTCGATACTGTAGAGCTTGAGACCGGAAGAGGTAAGTGGAACTGCGAGTGTAGAGGTGAAATTCGTAGATATTCGCAAGAACACCAGTGGCGAAGGCGGCTTACTGGTCCGGTTCTGACGCTGAGGCGCGAAAGCGTGGGGAGCAAACAGGATTAGATACCCTGGTAGTCCACGCCGTAAACGATGAATGCCAGCCGTTGGCGAGCTTGCTCGTCAGTGGCGCAGCTAACGCTTTAAGCATTCCGCCTGGGGAGTACGGTCGCAAGATTAAAACTCAAAGGAATTGACGGGGGCCCGCACAAGCGGTGGAGCATGTGGTTTAATTCGAAGCAACGCGCAGAACCTTACCAGCCTTTGACATGTCCCGTATGGGTGCCGGAGACGGCATCCTTCAGTTCGGCTGGCGGGAACACAGGTGCTGCATGGCTGTCGTCAGCTCGTGTCGTGAGATGTTGGGTTAAGTCCCGCAACGAGCGCAACCCTCGCCCCTAGTTGCCATCATTTGGTTGGGCACTCTAGGGGGACTGCCGGTGATAAGCCGAGAGGAAGGTGGGGATGACGTCAAGTCCTCATGGCCCTTACGGGCTGGGCTACACACGTGCTACAATGGCGGTGACAAAGGGCAGCGAACCCGCGAGGGGGAGCTAATCCTAAAAAGCCGTCTCAGTTCGGATTGCACTCTGCAACTCGAGTGCATGAAGGCGGAATCGCTAGTAATCGTGGATCAGAACGCCACGGTGAATACGTTCCCGGGCCTTGTACACACCGCCCGTCACACCATGGGAGTTGGTCTTACCCGACGGCGCTGCGCCAACCGCAAGGGGGCAGGCGACCACGGTAGGGTCAGCGACTGGGGTGAAGTCGTAACAAGGTAGCCGTAGGGGAACCTGCGGCTGGATCACCTCCTTTCTAAGGATGTTCTCTTACGAAGCGGCGTCATGCCGGTTCTATCGGAACTCTTTTGAACACAAGGGATCAGTCAGATCCCACTATGCGGGACGCTGCCGTCTTCGTTTCTCTTCTCTCACATCCAAACATCGGTTGGTCTGGGATGGTCCCGTCAGGGATTGTTCGTCATGGCCGACTGGGCCTGTAGCTCAGGTGGTTAGAGCGCACCCCTGATAAGGGTGAGGTCGGACGTTCGAGTCGTCCCAGGCCCACCATTATCGTGCTGCTCGTTTGAGCAAGGGGCCTTAGCTCAGCTGGGAGAGCGGTAGCTTTGCAAGCTTCAGGTCGTCGGTTCGATCCCGACAGGCTCCACCACGATGCCTGATGTTTGGTGTGTCCATGGACCATGATCCGTCATGGTCGTGGATCATGTCATGAGGTTCGTGCCCTGCCCTTCTCGGGTTTGGCGGCGCGGATGTTTGAAATCGTAAAGAGGCAGCATATTCGGCAAGCGGGACACCTAGTTCCCGCGAACCAGCGACGGCCCGCAGCCGTTGTGCCGGATATGCTTGGCAAGCAAAACATGTCTTTTGGAGAAATCCGAAAGACAGGTCTTTCTTTGACGATTTGTGTGCGCTGCCGAGCGGACATGGATCGTGAGAGTAATCAAGTGTCGTAAGAGCATCTGGTGGATGCCTTGGCGCTGAGAGGCGATGAAGGACGTGGTACGCTGCGATAAGCCTTGGGGAGCTGCGAACGAGCTTTGATCCAAGGATCTCCGAATGGGGAAACCCCCCTTCGACCCTTTGTCTTGTGACGTCATCAGCGATGGTGGGGTTGCAAGACGGAGGGT
>NZ_CP016616.1:1607500-1692500 GCF_002741015.1 Microvirga ossetica
TACCGCCCGGCATCACTGGCGCATCCTGACTCAGTGCGGTTTGGCCAGTGACAAGGAGGACTGCATCGAAATAAGAACGGAACTGGCGAGTCTTGAGAAGATCCTTGATGACCGGCGCAGGATCACTGCGATACCCACCTTGGCTGACCATCCAGCCACGTTGGTAACCTGAGGCGTGTTGAACTTGCTGATTGTGGCGTACACGGGGGCTTTCTGTCCAAAGTGTCCCCGCACCTATTAACGGCATACCACGAACTACTATCTTTGGGTGTGTGATGCTGACCTTTCTTCCACATCCCATTTGTGAGCACCCAACCCGCTCAATTCTGCCGTCTGGTTGCTTATACTTGGAATCATGAGGCAGGGCCTTTCCACGCGGTCTTAGTGCAGCGTGCTGGTCCTGAGTAGACCGGACATCCCCGGAAAGGAGGTTCAGCATGGAACCACCTCCGAACCATGCCGTGATGACCACTGGGGCATGCGGACCCGCCTCAGCCTGACGGACAGTGAAGGACGGCAGACCGGGAGCGGCCTCAGGTGCCGCAGCAGTAAGGCAGGGTTCCACTTGTGTCCCTCCCGGCCTTGTTGGGTCAGTTCGGATGATCAGCAGGTCATCCCAGGTTCAATCCTGTAATGGTAGGCTACTCGCCATCATCAGAATAGAAGGCATCGCTGTCTTTTGGGTCGCCTTTCCCCGCACCATTATGGGGTCCAGAGCCATTCGTTCCGACCCGAACCACGATGTCGCGACCGAACCACCCTTCTTGGGCTGGCTCGGAGGCTTGTCTTTCGCCTGCACTCTCACGCGTCAGGGCCAGTGCTGCGGCACTGCCTGCTGCTACGAAGACTGACACCAACAGACCATAATCCACCTTGTAAGCCAGCAGTGACTTCACCAATCGCGACTTGCGCAGAGCTTTGGGTATTTTGATGGTGATGCTCTTCGGTACTTTTCCTTTGGCCATGGCGCTTCTCCTGTTTGGATCGCCTCAATCATGACCGGTCGTTAGACCAAACTGTTCATCTGGAACTGCTACGTGTGGTGGCTCGCAGCAGTTAAGCTCGCGAGAAGGACAAGAACAAGTTCGGGTTGAAGGTTGGACCGGAACCCCTGCCAAACAGTTAACACCGCGCGTCTCCTCTTCAGGCTATCATTGCTCACTGCCTGAAGCGACGACATGATCAAACCACCGCTGGCGCTTGACACTCGATCAAAGCAGGCAGAGCCTTTGGCGGCTGCCCTGGTGACATCACAAAACATCTGACGTTTGGGGCCGATCCTTGGAAGGGTGCTACGCCATGCCGGTAGACCTACCCCCGAAGCCGAGTAGTGCCGTGATTGCTTCAGCAAATGGTGTTGTTGATCGTACCCTGAATTGGACAGCCGTTGTGGTCTGTATCGGCATGTGTTGGTGGGCTATCGAGCTTGGACTCTGGGAGACGATGGCAAGCCTTTTGAAATAACCTCCGGGTCCGGCAACGAGATTAGGGTTCCTCAGTGCGCCGAGCGCACTGGTTTTTTGAGCAGAGTTTAAATGGCTGACTCTCCCTGCCGCCCTCGAATTCTCCAGTAAGCCATCCTCGACCGCTCTATGCTTCCAACGAACCTTAGCTTTCAGATCTGATCGGTCGTCGGCTGGACAGGTCACTCGGCCCACATCAGAATCGGACCGGAAACGCATCGAGAGTGCCATGAGTCCCCAGGAGCACAAGGTCGAGCGGCGGCTGGCAGCCATCTTCGCGGCTGACGTGGTGGGCTCATCGCGCCTAATGGAAGAGGACGAGGAAGGCACGCTCTCGGCCATCCAAGCAATCCTGTCGGAGGTCATCGGGCCAGCCGCCGCACGGCATCATGGGCGCATCGTCAAGACTATGGGCGACGGAGCACTCCTGGAATTCGCCAGCCCGGTGGAAGCCGTCCTGTGCGCAGTGGAGGCTCAGGCCACAATGAGCGATAAGACCCAGCCCCGACCTTGGAATGATATCCAACTACGAATCGGCATTAACTTGGGTGACCTCATCATCGGCAACGATGGAGACATCCTTGGCGACAGTGTGAATGTGGCTGTTCGCCTCGAAGGCATCGCCGATCCTGGCGGCATTTGCGTATCGGGCAAGGTGTTCGACGAACTACAGGGTAAGCTCGGGCTTTCGTTCGAGGATCGAGGAGAACAGCGTCTGAAAAATATTGCCCGCCCTGTCCGAGTTTACGCATACCGTGGAACCGCCCCAGTATTGAAGACACCACCTGAGTTCTCCATACCCGGAAAGCCATTCATTGCGGTCCTGCCATTCACTAACTTGAGCGGCGATCCCGAGCAGGAGTATTTCGCGGACGGGATCACAGAGGACTTGATTGCTGCACTCTCCCGGTACCGGTGGCTTTTCGTCATCGCCCGCAACTCCGTCTTCACACTGAAGGGCCGGACCGTGGATATCAAGGAAGTCAGCCGCCGACTCGGCGTCCGTTACGTGCTGGAGGGCTCTGTTCGCAAAGCGGGCAATCGGGTGCGCATTACGACTCAGTTGGTCGAGGCGGTGACAAGCACCGATATCTGGGCCGGGCGCTTTGACCGTGACCTGACAGACATCTTCGCATTGCAGGATGAGATTACCGAGAGCGTGGTATCAGCCATCGAGCCCAGCTTGCGAACGGCTGAGATCGAGCGAGCCCGAGCGAAGGCGACGGACGACCTGGGCGCATATGACCTCTACCTTCGCGCTCTGCCCGATTTCTATGCCTTTACCGAACCGGGCTTTCGCCGGGCCGAGGCGCTCCTGAGGCAGGCTATTGAACGCGATCCCGGCTATGCCGAAGCCTGGGGTGCGCTCGCCGATTGCACAGGTCGGCTGGTGATCGGCGGGTGGACCAAAGACTGGGATGCGGACGCGGCCCGGAGCCGAGAGGCTGCTCTGCAAGCGGTTCAGTGCGATCCAAGTAACGGTCTGGTCCTCTCCGTCGCCGCATGGTCCCTGGTGTCACTCTCGGGAATGCTGGAGCAAGCCGTCACCTTTTGCGAGCAGGCTCTGGATCGTCAACCTAACTCGTCGAATGTCCTGACGAACTGCGGATGGGTGCTGGTGTACAACGATGAGTGCGAGCGTGCCCTGGCCTGCTTGGAGAATACGCAGCGGCTAAATCCGCTGGACCCGCGCGGTTACATCACCTTGAATGCGATGGGGGCTGCCCATTTCATGGAAAGGCGGTTCAAGGAGACGGAGCAGTTCACGCGGCGAGCCCTGGAGATCAACCCTGGACATCCTATCTCGCTTCGCTATTTGACGGCGGCGCTGGCGCAGATGGGGCGGCTGGCCGAGGCCACGGAAGTTAGGCGCTTGTTGCAGTCCACCCGCTGGGAAGCGATGCGCACACACTTGCACCGGTCATGCTATCGCAATCCCGAAAAGCGTGAACTCCTGTTCGAGGGGTTGCGAAAAGCCGGTCTACCAGTTTGACGCTCTCCTACTTCAACTCTTCCACAACTATCCGTGCCCAGCAAGCTATGGCCCGAACGGGCAGGAATGCTCTGGTCGGATTAAAGGTCAGACAGTGCTAAGCTCAGCCTGACACATCGCGGACCTGGAGATGGCTCATGAGGGCTCCCCGGCAGATGGCACTCACGCCTGACCTCGTGGCGCAAGTTCACCGGGTGCTCGAAGATCCTGGTCCCGACCCAAGGTGGACGTACCACGCCGACGAGGATTATGACGCTCTCGTGCAGAGCCTACTCGCCTCCCGTCCTGATGGACCGGACACGTGGCTCTTCGCCTACGGCTCCCTGATCTGGAAGCCTGAACTCGCTCATGTTGAAGTTCGGAAGGGCACGGCACGGGGCTGGCACCGCTCCTTTTGCTTCAGGATCGAGCGGTTCCGGGGCACCAAAGACCAGCCGGGGCTCATGATGTCCCTCGACCGAGGAGGTCAGTGTCAGGGCGTTGTCTTCAAGTTGCCCCCGGAGGATCTGGAAGCGCAGCTACAAAAGCTGGTCCGGCGCGAGATCACGGTAAAGCCACCCAACAATATTCCGCGCTGGATTATGGTTGAGACCGAGCAGGGATCGCTGCGGGCAATGGCCTTCGTGATGAACCGGCAGTCCCGGTTTTACGTCGGCAAACTCTCCCCAGAAGAGACAGCGGATATTCTGGCCAAGGCATGTGGCCATTGGGGCTCATGCGCTGAGTATCTTCACAACACCACCGCTCATCTCGCTGAGCACGGTATTCAGGATCGAAATCTCTGGCACTTACAGGCGCTTGTGGCCGAGAGGATCGCGAAGGCTCACTATGGCTGAGGTTGGTACTCTCAATCGTCGCAAGGCCCTCTGGCGCGATGGATTGCAGGCCGGGTAATCTGATATCAACCCTACGCTTCCGTTAGGGCATAGACCAAGCGGCTTGCGAGCGATCAGATTGGACCAGCCTCGATGATTGACACTGCCGATACGGTCGGAATGACTTGGCGCAGCGAGAACCCGGACTACTCAAGCAAGTCGCGGAATTCAGCCTCCGTGCGGGCGCGGGCGTGACCAAACATGGCCATCATCTGGAGATCGATGAGGTAGCTGGTTGGCCGACCACGAGCGGGATCAGGTTCAAGGATCTCCTCGCCTATGAGCAGTCGCGCGTGCGGAGCCATTGCTGCGTGGCAGGTCTGTAGGATACGCACGCAGTCCTCGTCGGACCAATTGTGCACAACCCTGATCAGCATGTAGAGGTCGGCCCCGCTTGGAACCCGATCCAGAAAGTTGCCGCCTTGGACGGCGATCCGTCCCTCCATTCGGTCCTCGGGCTTGATTGCCCCAACGACATCCTCGCGATCCAGGACCAGCCCACGCGTCCCCGGAAAGCGGGTGAGGATGTGGCGAAGGGCTGCGCCATTCCCGCCACCGACATCGACAATCAGCCCAGCCGCCGAAAAGTTGTAGGCTGCTGCGATAGCGGCATGGCGGTTATCGGGATAGTTCGCCATCATCTCGTCGAAGATGCGAGCTTCATCTGGGTGCTGGCGCAGGTAGTCGTAGCGCCCCATGTTCCACGCCGCCTCGTGAGGGATGCCGCCAGTCATGGCGACATCCAGCTTGGCCCACGCCCCCCAGGAACCCGGCCCGGTCCAGAATCGAGCAGCATGATGCAGGCTGTTCTGCATATCCGTCCGCAGGAGGCGCGAGCGCGGTGTATGTGCTACGCGGCCATCGGGAGTGAGTTGGAAGATCTGGACAGCGGCGAGCGCCCGCAGGACGCGCAGCAAGGGTTCAGGCAGGACGGCACAGGTGGCCGCAAGATCATTGACCGTAACCTGATCGTCTATCGGGATCTTGTCGGCAACCCGAAGGTCAGCCACAAGCCGGAGTATTCGCGAGATCTTGAAGCCGTGCAGGAGCAGATCGAGTTCTTCACGGTCTGCATCGGTTGGGAGTGTGTCCGTCATAGCCCACGCTCCTGGCAAACATCAGCATGAGTACGATAGTCGGCTGATCCCGACTCCACAATGAGCCTCAGACCGCAGGTTCAGGGCAACTGTGCCGGTGACGAAAACGGCTTGGTGGCGTCCACCACGAACAACGCCAACTCGCGCAAGTCTCCTGAGCCGCTGTTCGACACCACCATCGGCGTGCCCCCGCCATGGCCTACCATATTCTGTCCAGCCGCGACCCGCGCCACACCGTGCGGTGTCTTTTGGGACAACTCACCCTTGAGGACGTAGAACGCCTCCGAACCGGGGTGTGTATGAGCGGCGGTAGCGCTGCCTTCAGGACCACCCGCTTCATTGACCCGAAGTAGATATTCCGTTGCCTCGATCCGAGGGATTGGACCAATCTCGGCGACCTTCTTGCCATCCTTGGTCCTGTCGCCCGCGCGAGCAAGCCTGAAGAGCCAAACCTTGCTGTCGTAGTCCGCGACTAAGCCATAAGGACCAGCAGCCGCCTGCGCCTGCTCCTTGGTGTCGAAATTTTCGATCTGCCAGAACAGATCGCCGCTTGGTAACTCTGCTACTTTTTTCTCGATCAGTGATTTGACGAAGAAGGATTGTTGCTGCGCCATGGCCAGTGAGGGCAAGATGAACAGTCCTGAAACAAATACTTTGATAAGGATTTTTCTCATCATACAACCTCCAGCATTAGTCCTGATTAGTCCTGCTTTGGTACGAGCTTACCGACCGCTGGCTGGTGCTCGTGGGACGAAGTTGTACGCAGTGGCTGTGTCGCATTGGACAGCAGCGATACTGCTTTCAGAATGCGCTCTTCAGGCCCAAAATTCCAGATGAAACAAGGGGGTGAGCCATGCCGAAACAACCCCGCCTCGAAGCTCAACTACCGAATTGTAAGGCTGTCTGGACACCTAACTTGACCGGGAGCAGAATTCTCTTTGGAACTGCGCCGAGGCTCCCATGAGCCCCCAGGAGCATAAGGTCGAGCGACGACTGGCGGCAATCTTCGCTGCCGACGTGGCTGGTTACTCGCGCCTGATGAGCCTGGATGAGGTCGGAACGCTCCGTACCCTGACAGCCCACCGTCAAATCATGGACCGTCTTATTGCAGACCACCGAGGACGGATCGCGAACACCGCTGGTGATAGTGTCTTGGCCGAGTTCCCCAGCGCCGTGGATGCCGTCCAGTGTGCTGTAGACGTACAGCACACACTTTCGCAGGCGAACCAGGACCTCCCCGAGGAACCTACCCTACGATTTCGGATTGGGGTGCACGTCGGCGATGTCATGGTGCGGAATGGTGACCTGCTTGGAGACGGCGTGAATATCGCCGCTCGACTGCAAAGCCTTGCTGATCCGGGTGGCATCTGTCTCTCAGAAGCTGCTTATGGGTACGTGCGAAAGAGCGTCCGACTGACCTTCAACGATCTCGGTGAGCAGCACGTCAAGAATATGGAGGAGACAATCCGAGCCTTTGCCATCACCTTGCAAAGCAATGCCTTGACCGCTCCGCGAACAACGCCCGAGTCCACGGTATCGCGGCTCTCGGAAAAACCCTCCATCGCTGTCTTGCCATTCGCCAACATGAGCGGTGACCCAGAACAGGAGTATTTCGCTGATGGGGTAGTTGAGGACATCACTACCGCCCTTTCACGCGTCAAGTGGATCTTCGTCATCGCCCGCAACTCCTCGTTCATCTACAAGGGAAAAGCCGTGGATGTGCAGACGGTTGGGCGCGAACTTGGGGTACGGTATGTGCTTGAAGGCTCGATCCGGAGGGCTGGGGATCGTATCCGCATCACTGGCCAGCTAATTGATGTGACGAGCGGAGCCCATCTGTGGGCTAATCGGTTTGATGGCAGCATGGAGAACATCTTCGATTTCCAGGACCAGATCACTGAAAGTGTGATTGGAGCTATCGAGCCAAGCCTTCGCCGAGCCGAGATCGAGCGGGCACGGCGCAAACGCCCAAATAGCCTCGATGCTTATGATCTCTATCTCCGCTCCTTGCCCTACGCGTATGCGAATACGCCACAAGACGGCGAGGAGGCACTGCGTCTTCTGCTTGAGGCATTGGCGAGAGAGCCGGATTATCCTACTGCGCAGGCTCATGCCGCATGGTGCTACGAGCAGCGCTTCTTCCGGGGCGGTCATCGCTCCGAGGATAAGGCTGAGGCTGTGCGACATGCCCGTGCGGTAATGGCGTCGGCAACAGATGACGCCCTGGCGCTTGCTATAGCCGCCTTCGTTGTCGCCATGCTTACTCATGATTATGAGAGTGCCGTTGGAGCAGTGGACAGAGCGCTCCTTCTCAATGGCAATTCGGCTTTGGCACTTGGATTCAGTGCCATGACTGAAGCCAATGCCGGGCGGTATGAGGCGGCAATTGTGCATGGTCTGCGAGCGGTTCACCTGAGCCCGCTCGACCCGATGAACTACCATCCATATTTAGGGATGGGGTTTGCCTACCTGTTCAGTGGAAGGAACGAGGAGGCAGTGGTCGCGTCCAATCACGCTATCCAAGCGAATCCATCTTTTATGGTTTCCCATGCACTCCTCGTCGCAAGCTACGCGCAGCTTGGCCGTCTGGATGCCGCCAGGGTGGCGGCACAAAGGCTTCTCGAAGCCGCACCCAGCTTCACGGTCACTATGATGGAGCAGATGGAGTTCACCGCACCCGAGAGAGTGGCGCAGTTCGGAGCGGCCCTACGTCAGGCTGGTTTGCCGGACTGATGTATGTCATGGTTCCTTATCCGCGTTAGTATCTCTGTTACAATTTTCGCGATGTCTCAGATCCAGGCTGGACACATCAACCGGTCCACTTCAGAATCTCATCTGAGATTGCACCGGGGGTCCGATGGGTCCGCAGGAGCACAGGGTCGAGCGACGACTGGCTGCGATCTTCGCGGCTGACGTAGCGGGCTACTCGCGCCTGATGGGGCAGGATGAGGTTGGGACACTTCGCACACTCACTGCCTGTCGCGAGATTATGGACCGACTGATCGTCGAGCATGGCGGTCGCATCGCCAACACCGCAGGCGATAGTGTCCTGGCCGAGTTTCCCAGCGCTGTCGATGCTGTCCGCTCTGCCACCCAGATTCAGAGTGCTCTTGCGTCCGTTGATCAGAATCGGCCCACGGAGTGCCACCTGCAATTTCGTATCGGAATTCACGTCGGCGATGTGATGATCCGTGGCGGCGACTTGCTTGGAGACGGAGTGAACATTGCTGCACGGTTGGAGAGCCTTGCTGAGCCAGGAGGCATCTGCATTTCGGAGGCTGCATACGGGTATGTGCGAAAGGCTCTGCCATTTCCGTTTACAGATCTCGGCTCGCAGCAAGTGAAGAATATTGAGGAGTCGATCCGCGTCTATAGTGTTGGCCGGGTCGGTACTACCTCTGCCAGCTTCACGCCACCGAACTCTCCTGACGCTCCTCCCCTTCCTGATAAGCCGTCCATTGTGGTGCTGCCGTTCACAAACCTGAGCGAAGATCCGGATCAAAGTTTTCTGGCTGAAGGCATCGTGGACGAGGTTACCTCTGGCCTGTCGCGTTTTCGCTCTCTGTTCGTCATCGCGCGAAGTTCCACCCTCGCCTACAAGGAACGTGCTGCGGATGTGAAGCGGGTCAGCCGAGAACTTGGGGTCCGCTATGTGCTGGAAGGTACGATGCGGCGGGCGGGTGATCGGGTCAGGATTACAGCGCAACTCATCGACGGACAGAGTGGCAGCTATATATGATCGGACCACTACGACGGTGAGATCACGGATCTGTTCGACTTACAAGACCGGATCACCGAGCGCATTATCGGGGCCTTGCAGCCCACTATCCGCTCTTCCGAGATCGAGCGTGCTCGGCGCAAGAGACCGGGCAATCTCCATGCCTATGACTACGTTATGCGGGCTCTGCCGTCGATTTGGGCGGTGGAACGTGCGACGAATGAAGAAGCTCTCGGCCTGCTTGAGCAAGCGATGGCTCTTGATCCAAGTTATGCTCTACCCAAAGCGCTTGCTGCTTGGTGTCACGGACAGCGGGTGCCATTCCTATGGACGAACCATCCGGAAGAGGAGCGTTCGGCGGCTCTCAGGCTGGCGAAGGAAGCCGCTCGTCTCGACAGCGATGATCCGCTCGTGCTGACGATCCTCGCGTCGGCTCATGCGGTCGGGAGAGAGTTTACTGAGGCGGTCCCGCTCATTGACAGGGCTGTGCAGCTTGATCCGAACTCAGCCTGGGCATGGCATCACAGCGGCTGGATCAGAAACTTTCTCAACCAGCCGGATCTTGCCATCGAGCATTTCCAGCGCTCGATCCGCATTAGCCCGCTCGATCCATACAACTTCGATGCTGCCATTGGAATTGGCATCGCCCACTTTCATGCCGAGCGCTTCGCAGAGTCCGCGTCTTGGGTGCGCCAAGGGATTGCCGAGAAGCCGAGTGCGACGTGGGCATGGCGGATTGTTGCGGCAGCATACGCCAATCTGGGAAGATTGGATGAGGCACGGGAGGCGCTCACCCGTCTTGTTCAGGCGCATCCGGGGATCACGATTGCGGCGATCAAACAAGCATCAATGCCCCCAAGCCCATCCTTTCAGCATGCCTTGTTTGACGGCCTACGCACGGCTGGTCTTCCAGAGTGACACCGATTAAATTCGCTTGCGCCGCCTAATCATCAACACGGCGCAACGATGAGGATTGCTGATTGGACTTTCCTGGCACCATCTACACGCCATCGACTTGGTTCGTCCCGATCCTCATCGCCATCACCTTCCACGAAGCGGCACATGCCTATGCCGCCTGGAAGCTTGGGGACGATACGGCCCACCGCCTGGGTCGTGTCACTTTCAACCCGATCAAGCATGTTGACCCGTTTGGGACAATCCTGCTTCCTGCCTTGCTCTTCCTGACCAATGCTCCCTTCCTATTTGGGTGGGCGAAGCCTGTCCCGGTGGCATTCGGGCGATTAGGCCATCCGCGCCGGGACATGGCCCTTGTTGCGCTGGCCGGGCCACTGACGAATTTGGCGCTCGCCTTCATATCGGCGGTTCTCCTTCGGACTGCACCGCTGCTGCCTGAGACGATTGCGCCGTGGCTCGTTCGTACCCTCTATCAGTCTATCCTGCTGAACCTGATCCTGGCGATCTTCAACATGCTGCCGATACCACCCCTGGATGGAGGCAGGGTTGTCACGAGTATTCTGCCCAATGTGCTGGCCAGACCGTTCGCCAAGTTGGAGCGTTATGGCTTTCTGATACTGCTGGGGATTGTGTCAACGGCGGTTCAAAAGTCGACCACGGGGCGGCGCAAAACTGGGCCAGTGGCGGGCGCGCTGACCACATAGCTGGCGCGTGCCATGGCGCATTGGCCCCCTGGGCCAATTGTCATCGGGTTGATTTCAGGACGATGTTTGCCGTTTGCGCGATCGGCTATGAGCAAGACGGTAGCTCTCGCCGTTCATCTCGAGGATGCTGACATGGTGGGTCAGTCGGTCGAGAAGTGCGCCCGTAAGGCGTTCTGAGCCAAGGGTCTCGGTCCATTCGTCAAAGGGCAGATTGCTGGTTATGAGGGTGGCGCCGCGTTCGTAGCGTCGCGAGATCAGCTCGAACAGCAGCTCCGCCCCGGTCTTCGAGAGGGGCACGAAGCCCAGTTCGTCGATGATCAGCAGCTTGTATCCGGCCATCTGCCTCTGGAGACGAAGCAGGCGGCGCTCGTCACGGGCCTCCATCATCTCGCTGACCAGGGCAGAGGCTGTGGTGAAGCCGACGGACAGTCCCCTTTGGCAGGCGGCCAGCCCGAGCCCCAGGGCGATATGGGTCTTGCCGGTGCCGGAGGGGCCGAGGGCAATGACATTCTCGCGCCGCTCGATCCACTCGCCACGCGCCAGCTCTAGGACCTGCATCTTGTTCAGTCTCGGGATGGCGGCGAAGTCGAAGCTGTCGAGGCTTTTGACGGCCGGGAACTTCGCGGTCTTGATGCGCCGCTCGACCATCCGCCGCTCGCGGTCGATCAGCTCCATCTCCACGAGCCGGGCCAAGAAGCGGACATGGTCAAGCCCCTCGGTGGCGCATTGGCGGGCCAGCTTCTGGTGCTCGCGCAGGAATGTGGGCAGTTTGAGCGCCTTGAGGTGGTGGGCGAGCAAAATCTCGGGAGCTTCAGCGCTCATGCGGCATCCTCCGAGATCAGGCACATATAGGCCGCCGCCGATGTCTTCTCGACCCTGGCTTTCGGCAGATAGGGGTAAACATCGAGGTCCAGCCGCGGCGGTCTGCGCTCCACCCGGCACAGGACCAGATGCTTGACCGCATCGAAGCCGATCGCCCCCATCTGCAGGGCCTGCTTCACCGCAGCATGGAGATCCGGGAGATTGAAGAGTTCCAGCAGCCGCAGCACCTGCACATATTCGCGCCGGCCCTGCTTGTTCATGCGGACTTCCATCAAGCCGCGCAAGGTCGCGAACTCCTCGGGCAGGTCCCATCCCTGCAAAGGAGCGGCCTGATCGAGTGCGTTGATCTTGTTCTCGATCAACGGGAGGTAATGTAGCGGATTAAAGATCACCTCTTCCCGCTCGTAGCTGCGGGGATGGCGCGCAATGACCTCGCTGCGGCAGCCGATCACCACCTCGTCGACATAGCCCCGGATCCAGACATCCTGATGGCCCCAGGCCACGGGCACCGAGTAGTCGTTGGTCTTGTAGCGCACGAGCGACTGCGATGAGACGCGCCCGCTGGCCTGATCGCAGGCCTCAAATGGCGAGGCCGGCAGGGGACGCATGGCCGCGGTATCCCGCTGCAGGCGCTGGCCGATCGTCTCGGCCGGCCCCCGCAGCTTGTCATCCTGCCGCTTGCGGCATTGCCCCTCCAGCCAGGTGTTGAAGGTCTCCCAGCTCGGGAAGTTCGGGATTGGCACCATGAAGTTGCGACGGGAATAACCGACGAGGCCCTCCACATTCCCTTTGTCGTTCCCCTTGCCCGGACGACCGTAGCGATCCCGGATCACGTAGTGCGACAGGAAACCACTGAACAACGCCGCCCGCTTGCGCGTCCCGTCCGGCAGGATCTTTGCCACCAGGCAGCGGTCATTGTCATAGAGCACCGACTGCGGCACCGCACCGAAGAAGGCAAAGGCCTGGATGTGGCCGTCCACCCAGGCCTCAGACACAGCCGCGGGATAGGCCCGGACGAAACACGCATCGCTGTGCGGAAGATCAAGCACGAAGAAATGCGCTTTCTGCTCCACCCCGCCGATCACGACCACCGCCTCCCCGAAGTCGGCCTGCGCATGGCCGGGTGGGTGCGACAGCGGCACAAACATCTCCTGGCATCGCCGCTCGCGCTCGCGGATGTAGTCTTTGATCGTCGTATAGCCGCCGGTGAACCCATGCTCCTCCCGGAGCCGGTCAAACACCCGCTTCGCCGTATGGCGTTGCTTGCGGTGAACCGACCGATCGCCCTCCAGCCAGGCATCGATGATCGGGACGAACGTTTCCAGCTTCGGGCGCCGGACAGGAGCATGACGCCGATAGCCGGGCGGCTCCGCATAGGCCATCATCTTGCGAACGCTGTCGCGCGATATGTTGAAATGCTTCGCCGCCTCGCGCTGGCTCATGCCTTCAGAGCACGCCAGCCGAACCTTCCGGTAAAGTTCCACGGTGAAAATCCCCCAGCCCTCCCTGCAACCGGCAGAAAGGGAATAGGTGGACGACTTTTACGCCGCCCGCAGCGGGTCTATCCCGCCGCTACCGTGGTCAAATTTTGCACCGCCGTTCTCACAAGGCCGTGAACCACCTGAGCCCAGACGCACAATGCCCATCCCTGATGCTATTCCAGTATGATGTGCGTTAGCGCAGTCGAGCTTTCGACGTACCATTAGCAGCATCAACAGTTAGTCCGGTGGCACAGGAGGACGACTTATGAGCAGCGCAAGCCTTGAAGCAGCTAGCCTCTTCGAAAAGGTCGCCACCTATGCGACGACATTCCGGACCTCAGTTGGAGACCACCCACAACACCCTGAGGCAACCTACCAAGAGGCGCTGCAAGCGTTCGAGGACCCCACGCCTGAGAGCGGCACCCCTGCGGATCTCGTCCTTTCTGACCTCGTGACCCGAGCCTCTCCGGGGCTGAATGCAATGACCGGCCCCCGCTTCTATGGCTGGGTGATCGGTGCTTCACATCCGGTTGGAGTCGCGGCTGACTGGCTGACTTCGGTCTGGGGGCAGAACGCTGGAAACCACGTGGCGGCACCTGCGGCTTCGGCTGCCGAAACGATTGCAGCCCGCTGGTTACTGGACCTGCTCGGTCTGCCGCGACAAGCGTCTGTGGGTTTCGTGACCGGAGCGACAGTCGCGAACTTCGTTTGCCTCGCCGCCGCACGGGGTGAGGTTCTCAGGCGGGTCGGCTGGGATGTGGAAGCCCATGGCCTCTTCGGGGCTCCACCGATTTCTGTCCTGCTCGGCGAAGAAGCTCACGCCACGGTTTCCTCGGCCTTGCAGTTCCTGGGGCTCGGTCACGACCGTGCAATCCGCGTGAAGGCGGACGAGGCCGGACGGATGATACCATCAGCCCTTGCTGAGGCCATCCGAACCTGTATCGGACCCGTCATCGTGATCATGCAGGCTGGACAGGTGAACACAGGAGCCCTCGATCCCTTCCCTGACCTGATCCCATTAGCCCGAGCCCACGGAGCTTGGATTCACGTGGACGGAGCTTTCGGGCTCTGGGCTCGCGCCTGTCCAGAAAAGGCGGGCCTTGCGGGGTCCGTGGAAGACGCTGACTCCTGGGCCACAGACGGTCACAAGTGGCTTCAGACACCCTATGACTGCGGCTATGCCATCGTCCGGGATGCGGAAGCTCACCGCAGAGCAATGACGATTTCCGCCAGCTATCTACCTCCCATTTCTGAGGGTGAGCGTGACCCGTCCCACTTCGTTCCTGAGCTATCCCGGCGAGCGCGAGGGTTTGCGACCTGGGCGATGATCAAACACCTTGGACGCGAGGGCATCGCAGCCATGGTGGAGCGCCACTGCCGTCTTGCCCAGCGCATTGCTGATGGTCTTGCCTCTGAGCCGGGCCTAAGCGTGGTGAACGAGGTCGTGCTCAATCAGATCATCGTTCGCTTTGGTACGGACGCCTCGCCTGAGATCGGTGACGACCTGACTCTTCGAACAGTTCGGCGTATTCAGGCAGACGGCACATGCTTCATGGGTGGAGCCCAGTGGCGAGGCCAGTGGGTAATGCGGATCTCAGTGATTTCGGCTCCAACCACTGAAGAGGATTCTGATCAAACAATTGAAGCCGTCCTCCGCGCATGGCGTGCCGTGCAGGAGGAACGCGAGGTTCAGAAAACTGTTTGAGGATCTCCCTCATCCTTATAGATCCGAGGCATCGGCCAGTTATTTGCTACCCGACTCGATGGACTTCATTCACGGTCGGCAGGGATGTACGGGATCATGCCCTTTTCGAAGGCGATTTCCTGAACCTCACGCGGCATGTCCCGTAGATCCACAAGTATGCCATTCACTTCGGCCATCCAAACCAGCGGATTCTTCTCTATCAGGCTTGGCAACGACCACTCCGGATTGAGCGGACTGATTTTGAGTGCCCGTGAAATGGCCTGCGCCTTCGCACTGGCTGTGCTCTGGCCGACGCCGAACCCGGCACACACATCGGCCATGGTCATGAACGGTTTGAAGGATCTGTCTGAGAGGTAGTTTGTCTGGCCAAGGGCATAGATGATGCCGCATGCCCAAGTGCGGGGCTGCCCTGACACGACAGGGCTTGGTCGCTTCCGGCATAAGGCTGCCGCCATGTCCCTCGCCAGTTGAAGGTATTCGTCATTCAGGTGCTCTCGGCAGAAGGTGTCCGTCAGGCCCGTGATGGTCTCATAGGTGGCCTGCATGCTCTTGGGCATGGACCGAGAATGGGTGAACTTCGTCATGTCAAACCATCACGTGCAACTGGATGTGGCGCTTCAAGATATGTACCCCCTTGCCTTTCGTCCTCGATCCTACGACTGGCAGCGAGCGGCTTGTCTCCAAATCCTCTTCAAACGATTTTGAGAGCGCCTTGAGATCTTGCGCCAACCCCAGAAGCCTTAGAGTTCGTCCTCATCGTCGTCATCCCAATTACCGTACTGCTCGGGAGCCTTGCCAACCTTTTTGAGCACCTTCGGGTAACGGGTCTTCGCCGCCTTTTGGCCCAGGCGGATGACCTCGACGACGAAGCGCCAGTCGTCGCCATAGTCGAACATGAACAGCATGATGTGGCCCACGTCTGGGAAGGCATCGACAATGCGGGACTTCTCCACGCTTTTGGCTTCGGTCGCCTCTCCCATATCGGCAAACAACTCGTACTTGGGCTGGGAACGCATTACGTCTTGGCCCGTGAGCTTCGAGTAAAATCCGAAGGCGTGATCGAACTCAAAGCCGAAGGCATGCACGATAGCTTCGGCCAGATTACTCAACGTTTTACGGCTTTCGACCTCGATCTCCCGGTAGATGGTCGGCTCGTCCTGGAGAGTGACCCGGACGATATGCGTGCCTGCTTCGGTCATGGCCATCTCCTCCCTGCTTGTCATCATAGCGGGTAAGCTTCGATTTGAACCCTGCCTTCCAATAGCCTCGGTACGCCCGCTCCGACTTCAAACCGTTCTCGCTCAAGCCCTGGCTTCTCGGTATCCCCGACCGTCTTTAAAAATTCGCACCCTGAGGACCGCTCAACTGGCTCTTCCAGCGCTTAACGGCGGTTCACGTATCTTGCGGGTGTGCACCCCCGTCAAAACACGCGGTGAACGTTCTTCGGTAGGAGAAAGTCACAGATTCTCCTCCTCAATCCATTTCACGACAGTTCGTCCAGCGTCCTAACTTAGACCCTTGTTCAACAGCAGGGTCTGCGATGTCGAGTGGCGGCCCGTCCATGGTGGAAAAAATCATTTGGAAGAGTCCTGCTTCGGCTGATCCGGATGCCGCCCAGGCCAGCGGGCAAGGGTGTTTGCAAGGATGGCAGCGAGTTGATCCTGAATGCCGAAAAGCTCGACGTTGTAGGCAAGCTTTATCCCATCCTGCGGGTTGCGCTTCGCTGCTGCCATCCAGTCACAGACCATCTCGACCAGATCGAATAGGTCCATGCCTGATATGCCTTGTGGGCCATAGTGCTCTGGGTGATGGGAATTGCAGCGGTAGTGATGGTCGAAAGTCGGTGCAAGACGCTCCAACACGCTGGCGTATTCGGGCGAGCCATAGGGGACGCCTCGCAGGAGTGGAATGGCTTCGTCGAAGGCGGGCTTTTCCGCTGGATCGAACTTGCTGGCGTCATGCACACGACCGCGCCTCAACATCTCGGTGAGAAAGGTATCTATGCAGGTACGGACCTCAAGGATGTGCTGCAAGATGTCGGCGCGGCTGTCGAAGGTCTCAGCCATGACGCTCCCCTCTCAATAGCGTGAAGCGCCAGCATAGTAGGTACCAGAAGCAGGTATCAAGCATCAGACTCTAACCAATAGCTGTCTTTCCGACGCTCCTGATCTCCCATGCTTTAGAATAGGGCACATTTCGCCTTGGCAATGTCAGATTTTCGTCCAGGCAATTAAGCCAGCCGGTATTGTCCCATCGTCTCATTCATAACTTCCACGACCGCCTACGACCATGCCGACATCGGTTTTCAAACGGTTTTGAACTCATGGGCGGTGGCTCATCCAGTCGCCAATGTATGCTCCATAGAATTGTTTTAATATTGCAGTGAAAATAGGCTGCTGGTATAAATAGTTCTATGTGAGAACGATGGGTGGAAGCATCGCACAGTAAGCTTTACCGGCGCAACTATTAGGCAGCCGGTCTTTAGTGGCCCCGTTCAGTACCTTCCACTACTGAGCGGGGCCAATTTTTTGAAAGTGATATTCTTCATATGAGTTTTGATCCTAACGACCCACAACTGCGGGCATTCATCACCAATGCCATTGCAGCCGCCCTGCAAGGGCAGGCCCAGATGTTCGCCCAGACCCAGGCAGCCCAAATCCCAGCACCGGCCCAGATCCCGGCCCAGTTCGAAACCGATACGTGTCCCGCCATCGACGATATCACGCTGTTGCAAGCCACCTTCTTCGATAACTGGCCGGATGGCGCGAAGGTGAAGAACTCCCATCGCTACAAGATGACCCTGGAAGTGTGGACCGACGACGCCGAAGACATTCGCCTGTCCGAATGGAGCTTCAAACGATCAGTCGTCCTGATCGAGTACTGGCAGATGGAAAGCCGTTTGACCAAGCTCCTGGCCCGTAAATCCATCAGCCAGGAATACCACGACGAACTGATGCAGGTCTGGAAGAATGCGCTTCCTCCCCTGAACTCACCGAAGCTCTTATGGTTCGGCCTGATCGGCGACAAGGGCACGATGGATGGCAAGAAGGGCACCAACTACTACGACCGCCAGTTCATCATGGTGGAGATGGAAAACGGGCATCCAAACTTCATGATCCTGTCGGTCAACGGGGAATTGCTGTCCCTTGAAGCCTTCGCCACGACGGACATGAAGGGCAATCCATTCAAAGCCCCGGTCAAATACCAGGGACGACTGGACCTCTGTGAATACCGCGACGCCTGGGGAACGACGTAATGCAGTTCAAATCTCATATCGAGAAATTCCGCAAATGCCGTAAGCGGACGGCGGATGGCACGCTCTACTACATCGCCGAAGGGTTCCTGTGCAGGTCACACCACACGTGGCGCATCTACGTCCAGGACCTCGCCGATTTCATACTGCTCAAATTCCTTGGTCCGGTAGTCATCGTGTAGTCACGGGGAACCGCATCTTGCATCGCAACAAAAACTCATAGTCTACGTAGACTACATAGACTCCGAAAGACTACATAGACTATGAGTTTTGCTGCGCACCCTATGAGTGACTACGTAACTACAACCCGGCTATGCCTCTTGTCTACAAGGGGACTACCCGGAAGTGTGCCCGGTAACGTCGTGGGCCTCGCTTCGCTCGTCCTCAACGAAAAGGTTAGTGTCGAAAGGCTGTTTCCCTCGTCGAGAGAAAAGTTGAGGTAAAAGGTGAGCCGGGGTGCCGCGTCTAACCGGAGCCCCACACAAGCTCCATGCACTCCGACACTTGGGCGAGTCCGGTAGCCGAAGGTCAGGGTGATTAATCTGCGGCCCCTCTTCAAACGGTTTTAGATCCTGCCCTACCCCTCTCCTGAGAGTTGCCCGCGAGCGTTTTCAAACGATTTTGGCCATGACATTCCAACCGGCACAGACGACGCCGGTCTTTGAGAACTCAACCATCGCATGGGAGGTCCGGTTAGAAGAGCGACATAGAACGCGTTACCGAAGTTCGATGGTCGTCTCGACCACATGCTCTAGCGTAGGCGCATCGGCTGAGGTCAGGGTCATGCGAAGCCGCAGGCTCGTCCCTTTTACGGCTCCCTCACGCACAATCCGCTCGATCTCTCGCTGCGATGTTACGCCGACTTCCTTGAGGAACTTGCGGACGGCCATGTTGAAGTGGTCTTCATCCATATCGACCTCCTACATCGAAGACTCAAAATATCACACTATTACACGAGTCTAAAGCGGTGTTACTGGCGACGGCAGCCTTGCCCTGAGAGTTCGTAAAGGCGTTTTCAAACGATTTCAGCAGGAGAGCATCGCAATAGGCGTAATGCCGGTGTTTCCATGCCTAAAAAGTGCAGGATCTGTACCCGAAAGCCGCCCTGTTCACGCGTGAATACATGAGGGATATGATGAGGACCGGCTTCACAGGGACGACTGATGGACAGGATTCTTAGAGACCTGAATCGTTTGAAGTGGATGGTAACAGCGAACACGGTTCTGCTGCTCGTGATCCTTTACCTCGTCTGATGTTTCGTCTCGTGTGAGCATTTCCCAGCCAACGCATACCCGCCCCAGACCGGGGAAGCTGACCCAGAGATGCGTGGTCCATTCGGGGTCGTGGCAGATCTCCGTGACCATTCCTTTCATATCGTTAGTCAGAAGGTGTTCGCGACCTTCGGTGTCCCAGATCGTATCAGGACCTTTGACGACGACCCGATCTCCAGAGCGAAATGGGAATTCTTCACGATCCCATTCGTGCCGGGTCTGCTCCTGGTAGTCGAGGCCATCCTTGCCCTGCCATGTCGGCGGATGCTTCAACTTCTTTGATTCCATGATCAGGCGCTCTCGTCATTCCAACGATCATACTCGATTTGGAGATTGGCCGGACCCAGATACAGCCCATGATCCCATGGTGCAGCCATGACGTATCCAAGTCGCCAATTATAGCTATCTATGTCCAGGTGCAGATTGATCCTGCCAAGACTTTTCTCAAATACCATCCACGACCAACGAAACCGTTTGAACCTGTCGTCTCCTGGGCACCACGTGAACCCCAGTGGCCCGAGATCCACCCCAAGTAGATCATCATCCCAATAGATGCCGAAGGCCCAGCAACGAAGGTCGAGCGCAAGCTGCGAAGACCGTCTTCGGATGAAATCCCACTGTGAAGACATCATGGGCCTCCAGATCGACGGATGGGCAGGATCACTCCCTCTCAAAAGTGATCTCCTGGTTCGTATGTGGCATGGTCCATGGGCAGCAGGATATCATTCATCGCAGATCCAAGCTCGCACGAACCGCTTCAAACAGTTCGACCTCACCCGACTCTCGCCTCCGAGAGTTCGTCGGGAGCGGCCTTGAACGTTTTCATGGCGTGACGCTGGTCATGGCTGCGGGTCGGACGGTCCACGTCCATTAGCCCTGGGCGAGATCTTGGAGATCATCCTCGATGCGCATGAGCACATCCATCTACTCGTTCGGTTTTGGTGACCTAAGCTGCCGGGAGAGGGGCTTAAAAACGGGAGCCATTGGACGGGATCTTGGACCTCACCCTCAATACGCCCTGAGCGCGTCCATCCATTCAGGCTTGAACGCCCGTCGCATGATCTCGTCGGCGCGACGGTCGATGTCATGCTCCGGCCAACCGCGATCCCGGAGCTTCAACTTGATCCGGCGCTCCCATTCACTGAGGGTTTGGATGCGGCGTTTGCCGAGGGTCATCGATCACTTTCGCTTATGATCCGCTTCCACGACGATCAACGGGGCTGCATGCCTGAAAGGCGGCTGCACCCTGGTTCCGGGGCATGTCGGCTGACCGAACCTTGAAGATGGGCAATTGGACCGTCGCGCCAACCCTGCGGCTCGATGCGGATGCACCCTCGTGGGAAGACGCCAAGGCCGTTGGACGTGCGGCCTACCGGGAAACCCTCCGACCCGTTGACGGGCTACTGAACCCTACCTTCGCCCAACAGGCCGCGTTCTTGCACTTGGCTGGCATCCGCACCCCCGGTACCGGACAAGACCACCGCAACCACGTCGTTCACGGGATGCTCAAGATGGCCGACGACTTATGGATGCCCAAACCTGCAATCTGCGACCTGGGTGGCGAGATCATCGAGATCGACGCCTTTGAGGCCCCTGCCCTCGTGGATCGCATCCTTGATGGATGGCCCAGCTTCCGTGGTGCGACGTTCGTCCCTCTGGCCAACTGACCTGGGAGACACAAAATCATGTTTATCTTGATTTTAGAACAACTTAGCTTTTCATGCCTTTCGCAAATGAGATATCGAGGTCGTGCGGCCAGACCCGGAAGGTCAGGCGCGATACGTCCCGCACCGGATCGAGCTTTGGCCGGAAGAACGCGGTGAGGATCAGGTGACGGACGCGCAGCCACAGGTTCATGCGAGACCCATTCCCGTCTGGCGCTGGAACAGGATGAGATCGACCGACGGCGCTTCGAGGCCGAAGCCGGTGAGCAGGCAATGGATCTGGCCGCGATGATGGGTCTGATGGTTGAAGAAATGGACCAGAGCCGGCGCCAGGGGCTGCTCGATCTCGGCCGGGTTCGTGATCGTCTTGTACCGGATGCGTCCCGCCAGATCGGCATCGGAAAGGCTGTCGATATAGCCGACGATCCGCTCGTCCTCCCTCGCGCGCGCCGCACGAAGCCCGGCAAGATCCTCGAACAGGATCGCATCGAGCCGGTTCGGCGCTTCGCCCGTCCCGGAGAAGCGCTTCAGCCAGATGCGATCGGTGACGAGAAGATGGTTCAGGGTGCCGTGCACCGACCTGAAGAACGCGCCGCGATCCGCGCGGTAATCCGCATCGGAGAGTTGCGCGGCCACATCGTAGACGCGCTCGTTGCACCACGCATTGTAGCCCGCCATCATGGCGAAGTGCGGTTTCATGGGAAGCCTTTCTCCCCTCCCCCTTGCGGGGAGGGGTAAGGGGTGGGGGTGGTTCGACTGGGTAGGCGAACAACCAATTTAGGGATTGTACTGCCCTCGCATCTCCACAATGCAATGAAGAGCTCTGACTTTACGACCCCCACCCTCAATCCCTCCCCGCAAGGGAGGGAAGTTCATTCACGCTGCCTTCTTCGCTCCGGCCCGTCCATAGAACGTCCCGCCGCTCGAGGCCATGTCGAGGAGGATCTTCGGCGGGGCGAAGCGGTCGCCGTGCTTGGCCCGAAGGCTCTGGCACAGGTCCACGAAGGTCTTCGCGCCCATGAAGTCGATGTAGGACAGCGCGCCGCCGGTATAGGGCGCGAAGCCGAAGCCGAGGATGGAGCCCACATCCGCCTCGCGCGGGTCGGTGATCACCCCCTCCTCGACGGTGCGCGCGGCTTCCAAGGCCTGCGTCACGAGCAGGCGCTGCTTCAGCTCCTGCATGTCGACGCGCTCGGGCTCTACTTGCTTCGTCTGAAGATCCTTCAGGCCCGGCCAGAGGCGCTTCTGCCCGCCTTCCGGATAATCGTAGAAGCCCTTGCGGTTCTTGCGGCCGAGCCGTCCCTCTTTCTCCACGAGCGTGGTGAGCAATTGCTCCTGCTCCGGTACGATTGAACCCTCGCCCAATTGCGCCTTCGTGGCGCGCAGGATCTTGAGTCCGAGATCGACACCGACCTCGTCGTTGAGCGAGAGCGGACCGACGGGCATGCCCGCCTGCTTGCCCGCCTGCTCGATCATCGCTGCCGGCAGGCCCTCGGCGAACATGAGATGGCCTTCGAGGATATAGGCGAGCACGCAGCGATTGGCGAAGAAGCCGCGCGAGTCGTTGACGACGATCGGCGTCTTCTTGATGAGGCGCACATAGTCGAGCGCAGTGGCAAGCGCCTTGTCGCCTGTCTCCTTGCCCATAATGATCTCGACCAGCATCATCTTCTCGACCGGCGAGAAGAAATGAATGCCGATGAACTGGTCGGGCTTCTTCGACTGTTGGGCTAACCCTGAGATCGGCAGGGTCGAGGTGTTGGAGGCGAAGATGCAATCCGGGCGGATCGCGGCCTCCACCTTCTGGATCACCTCGGCCTTCACCTTCGGATCCTCGAACACGGCCTCGATGACGAGGTCGCAATCCTTGAGATCGCCGTAATCGGCCGAGGGCGTGATGCGCGCGAGCAAAGCATCGCGGTCCGCCGTCTTGGCGCGCCCCTTCATGATCTGATCGGACATGAGCTTGTGCGAGTGGGCCTTGCCCTTTTCGGCCGCTTCCATGTCGCGGTCGATGAGCACCACCTCGACGCCCGCATTGGCGGTCACATAGGCGACGCTCGCGCCCATGAAGCCCGCGCCGACGATTCCGACCTTCTTCAGGTTCGTCGGCGGCACGTCCTTGGGACGGCGCGCGCCCTTGTTCAAATCCTGCATGGAGATGAAGAGCGTGCGGATCATCGCCGCCGCTTCCTTCGAGCGCAGGATCTTGGCGAACCAGCGCGACTCAACCTTGAGCGCCAGATCCATCGGCAGCTGCAGGCCCTGATAGACCGATTCCAGAATGGCGCGGATCGCCGGGTAGTTGTCCTGCGTCTCGCGGCGGTAGATCGCGTTGGCCGGCGGCCAGATCTGCATGCCGGCCGCGGAATAGACCTTGTTGGACGGCAGCTTGTAGCCCTTCTGGTCCCAGGGCGCGACGGCCGAGCCGCCGCCCTTGATCCAGTTCTTCGCCGCTTGCACAATCCCTTCCCGCGGCGCGACCGCATGAGCGAGGCCCATGTTGCGCGCCATCAAGGAACGGATCTGCTCGCCCTTGAACAGCATCTGCAGCGCATCACCCGTCTGCATGAGACGCGCCACGCGCTGCGTGCCGCCGGCGCCGGGGAAAAGCCCGACCTTCACCTCGGGCAGGCCGACGCGGGTGGAATCCTCATCCGACAGCACGCGGAAATGGCAGGCGAGCGCCAGCTCGAAGGCGCCGCCGAGGCAGACGCCGTGCACGGCCGCCGCGAACGGCTTGCCGCAGGTCTCGAGACGGCGATAGAGCAGCGAGAGCTTGCGCGTTTCGTCGAAGACGAACTGCATGGCAGCCTCTTCGCCCTTCTCCTTCGCGAGCCGCGCATGTTCCGCGCCGAGGCCCTGGAGCATGGTCAGATCCGCGCCGCCGGAGAATGCCTCCTTGCCGGAGGTGATGACGCAGCCCTTGATGGCCTCGTCGCCGGCGACCGTCTCGACGATCTGCGCCAGCTCACCCATCACCTCGGGCGTGATCACGTTCATGGAGCGGCCGGGCATGTCCCATGTGGCGACGGCAATGCCGTCGCCATCGATCTCGAAGCGGAAATTGGTGAAGTTCGTCATCCTGTCCTCCCGGGAGGGGTCCCGTCATCCCGGCCGCAGCGAAGCGAAGAGCCGGGATCGTCGTCCGAATTTCTGGTCTTACGATCCCGGATTCCGCTTCGCGGCCCCGGGATGACAGTGAAAATTAAACCCGCTCGATGATCGCGGCCGTGCCCATACCGGCGGCGACGCAGAGCGTGATCAGGGCCGTCTGCTTGTTGGTGCGTTCGAGCTCGTCGAGCACCGTGCCGAGGATCATGGCGCCGGTGGCGCCGAGCGGATGGCCCATGGCGATGGCGCCGCCATTCACGTTGACCTTCGCCGGATCGAGATCCATCGCCTGCATGTAGCGCAGCACCACGGACGAGAACGCCTCGTTGATCTCGAAGAGATCGATGTCGTCCTTCGTCATGCCGGCCTTGCGCAGCGCCAACTCCGACACGTCGATGGGGCCGGTGAGCATGAGCGCGAGATCGGAGCCGATGGAGGCGAAGCCCTTGAGCCGTGCGCGCGGCTTCATGCCCGCCTTCGTGCCGCCCTCCTTGTTGCCGACGAGAACGGCGGCGGCGCCATCGACGATGCCCGACGAGTTGCCCGCATGGTGGACGTGGTTGACGAATTCCACATCGGGATGCGCGGCTGTCGCCACCGCATCGAAACCGCCCATCTCGCCCATCTGCACGAAGGCGGCCTTGAGCTGGCCGAGAGACTGCATGTCGGTCTGCGGCCGCATATGCTCGTCTTTGGCAAGGATGGTCAGGCCGTTCACGTCCCTCACCGGCACGACGGACTTGGCAAAGCGCCCCTCGTCCCAGGCTTTCGCGGCGCGCTTCTGCGATTCGACGGCATAGGCATCCACGTCGTCGCGCGAAAAACCGTATTTCGTCGCGATCAGATCGGCCGAGATGCCCTGCGGCAGGAAGTAGGTGGGAATGGCGAGGCCCGGATCGACGGGCCATGCACCGCCTGAGGCGCCCATGCCGATGCGGCTCATGGATTCGACGCCGCCGCCGATGGCGATGTCCTTCATGCCCGACATCACCTGCGCGGCGGCAAGGTTCACCGCGTCGAGGCCGGAGGCGCAGAAGCGGTTGATCTGCACGCCCGGCACCTCCTTGCCGAAGCCGGCCTTCAGCGCCGCAGCGCGCGCGATGTCGCCGCCCGCCTCGCCGACCGGATCGACGCAGCCGAGCACCACGTCCTCGACCAGGATCGGATCGAGATCGTTGCGGCTGCGGATCGCATCGAGCGCCGTCACGGCGAGATCGACCGCGGGCACCTCGTGCAGCGAACCGTCCGGCTTGCCGCGTCCGCGCGGCGTGCGGACGGCGTCATAGATAAAGGCTTCAGCCATGGCAAATTCCTTCTAGCTGCGTTTCTTCATGCCTGAGCCCATTCCCTTTCCGGAGGGCTCGCCAGGCACCGGGGCCGGAGCCCCATATTCGGCGATGAACGTCCTGAAGACCGTATCGAGTTTCTCGCGATCGGCATATTCGTCGAGATGTTCGAGCAAGACGGTCAGCAGGTAGTTGTTCGACAACCAGTAGGTCTGGTGGAGAGCGCGAAGCCTTCCATAGGCTTCCTCAGTCGTCGCGACATTGAAGCGCTTTGGCAATGGAAGGCGCTTGGACGTCATCGGGCTCCCCTTTGCGATTGTCAGAACATCTCCGCCGGCAGCGCCATGGTCGTGTCGGCGCCCGCGGTGATGCGGGCCAGCCGCGTGCCGGTCTCGGGCATCAGGCGTTCCATGAAGAAGCGGGCCGTCAGCAGCTTGGCGTCCATCTTGTCCGCGCTGCCGTTGCCTTCGGCCTTCTTGCGTTGAGCGGCCTTTGCCATCTTCGCCCACATGTAGCCCATGACGACGAGGCCGAAGAGATGCATGTAGTCGGTGGCGCCGGCGCCGGCGTTGTCGGGCTTCACCATGGCGTTCTGCATGAACCACATGGTCGCCTGCTGCAGATGGCCGAGGCCCTGCTGCAGCGGCGCGATGTAGGCCCTCAGGTTCTCGTCGCCTGCGTTTTCCTGGCAGAAGGCGCCGACCTCGTTGAAGAAGGTCATGACGGCGCGCCCGCCATCCTTGCCGAGCTTGCGGCCGACGAGGTCCATGGCCTGGATGCCGTTGGCGCCCTCATAGATCTGCGTGATGCGGGCATCGCGCACGAACTGCGACATGCCCGATTCCTCGACATAGCCGTGGCCGCCGAACATCTGCTGCGCCTTCACGGCGTTGTCGAAGCCGAGATCGGTGAGCACGCCTTTCGCCACCGGCGTCATCAGGCCCATGTAATCCTCGGCGACCTGGCGCTGCGCCTCGTCGGAGGAGCGGTGCGCGATGTCGCTGTTGAGCCCCGTCCACACGATGAGCGCGCGGCCCGCCTCGTTGACCGCCTTGATGGAGAGAAGCGTGCGGCGCACATCCGGATGCACGATGATCGGATCGGCCGGCTTGTCGGGGAACTTCGCGCCGGTGAGCGACCTGCCCTGCAGGCGGTCCTTCGCGTAGGCCACCGCATTCTGATAAGCGACCTCGGATTGGGCGAGCCCCTGCACGCCGACTGCGAGGCGCGCCTCGTTCATCATCACGAACATGGCGTTGAGGCCGCGGTTTTCCTCGCCCACGAGCCAGCCCTTCGCACCATCGTAGTTCATGACGCAGGTGGCGTTGCCGTGAATGCCCATCTTGTGCTCGAGGGAGCCGCAGGCGACGCCGTTGCGATCGCCGAGCGAACCGTCTCCGTTGACGAGGAGCTTCGGCACCACGAAGAGCGAGATGCCCTTGGTGCCTTGAGGCGCACCCTCGATGCGGGCGAGCACCAGATGGACGATGTTCTCCGCCATGTCGTGCTCGCCGGCGGAGATGAAGATCTTGGTGCCGGAGATAGAATAGGAGCCGTCGCCGTTCGGCACCGCCTTGGTCTTGAGAAGACCCAGATCCGTGCCGCAATGGGGCTCGGTGAGGTTCATGGTGCCGGTCCATGCGCCCTCGATCATCTTCGGCAGATAGGTCTTCTTCTGCTCCTCGGTGCCATGCACGATGAGCGCAGCGATGGCGCCCTGCGTCAGGCCCGGATACATGCCGAGCGCCAGGTTCGCCGAGGAGACAAATTCCTGCATGATCGTGTTGAGAACCGAAGGCAGGCCCTGCCCGCCGAACTCCTCGGGCGCGGCTAGCCCCATCCAGCCGCCGGCGGAGTAAGCCTCGTAGGCCGCCTTGAAGCCCTTCGGTGTCGTCACCGATCCGTCCGGGCTGCGGGTGCAGCCCTCCTGGTCGCCTGAGAGGTTCAGGGGCGCGAACACCTCCTCGCACAGCTTGGCGCCTTCTTCGAGGATAGCCTCCACCGTGTCGGGTGTCGCATCGGCGAAGCCGGGGAGGTTGTTGTGACGCTCAATCGGAAACACGTCGTTCAACAGGAACATGACGTCTTCGACGGGGGCCTTGTAGACCGGCATTCGGACCTCTCCCAAATCGGCGCCGACGCCGTATCTTCCCAAACGGGAGCGCGCCGGCCAAGCAGATAGTTCACATATAAACTATCTTGCCGTTTTGGAAAGAGGTAGGGCGACAAATCTTCGACGACAGACAAAGGGTCTATATTCGTCCGTTCCCCTACCCGACGGTCTGTGCGCCCTGCGATCCGACGACACAACGCAGAACGCCCAAACCGGACCCAATACTCACGGGCCCGATTTGGGCGTTCAAGGGAAAACGAGGAAGACGCGCTGTCTTAGGCGGCGGCGGCGAGGCCAGCGCGGCGGGTCTGGAGTTCGGCGAGGGCCGCCTCGATCTCTTTCTTGTGCTGCTCCAGATGCTGGATCTGGTCCTCGATCTGGTCCAGGGAGAGCTTGAGGTTCATGCCGGGCCCGCCGCCTGAGCGCTCCTCGGCCACCATGGCGCGGATCTCGGTGAGGGTGAAGCCGAGCTGCTTGCCCTTCAGGATCACGGAGAGGCGCTCGCGATCGCGAGGATCGTAGATGCGGGCGGTTCCGTCCCGTCGGGGGGACAGGAGGCCGCGATCCTCGTAGAACCGCAGCGTGCGGAGGGTGACCCCGAACTCACGGGCAAGGTCGCCGATCGTGTAGAGTTTCGTGCCGTCTGCGGCGCCTTCGGCCGCCGTGCCGTTTGCGTAATGATCCATGGAACGCCCCGTCATGTCTCGTTGTCGATGCTGTGCTTGGAGCACATCTCCTTTGGTAATGAAATGATAGAACATTTATTTCGGATTTTGCAAGAGTATTACGATCATCATTTTATCGGAGCCCGCAGAGACCTCCCCTTGCAGGATGCCTAAGGGGAAAGCGCAGCCCCGACGGGCCGCAAATGCCTTTCATCCCCCTCCGTTTAACGGGTTTTTTACTACGCCGGGCAAAAGGTGCGGCGTCGGACGAAGGGCCACCAGGCGAAGTGATTCGCCTCTCGGCCTTACGCCCGTCGGGCGAGCATCGGCACGGGGTCGGGGCCGTCTCAAGCGTTCGAGCGTATCCCCGCGAGCCTGTTATGAGACGACCCGTCCTCTCGAGACCCGACGATTTCGACCTCGATGCCCGCGAGCTGGCGAAGGCCGCGGCGCGCCGGGCGGGCTTGAGTCTCGAGGAATGGGCGGCCGCCATCCTCGCCGAGCACCAGAGCAGCCCTCCCCCGGCGACGCGAAGGGCCGGCAGCGACCTCGACAACCTGATCGCGCGGATGTCGCAGTCCTCCCGCTCCCAGACGAAGAGAGATTACGAGACGCTGATGGCTGCGATCGCGGCCGAGACCGAGCGCGAGGCCCAGGAGCAGGCCTCCCGGACCTCCATCGCGCTCGAGTCCATGGCAAGCTGGATCGAGGAGGCGGAAATCCGCCTCACCGATAGCGCCCGCGCCTCGGCCGACCAGCAGGACCGGGTCGCGGCGATCCTGTCCCAGGCTCTGTCCTCGATGAAGGAGCGCCTCGACACGGTGGAGCGGCAGGTCGCCTCGGAGCGCGCCGCCCCGCCGCGAATCGCATTCCCTATGGACGAGGCGCTCAAGGCGCTCGCCCCTGTCTCGCAAAATCTCGCCGGGCTTCGGGCGGACATGTCCCGGCTCGCGGCGCATCTGGAACAGGCCGGTCCCGCGCTGCAGCCGGCCGTGGAGACGATCCGCACCGAGCTCTCCGAAGTCCGGTCCGGCATCGATGCCCTGGCGACCCGGGCCGACATCGCCGCCCTCGATGCGAGCCTCGGCTCGCTCGCGAAGGATCTAGGACAGGGTCCCACCGCCAAGGACCTGCACACCCTCGCAAGTTCCATCACCGTCCTCTACGAACGGGTCCAGACCCTGTCCGCCGAGATGGGCGACGACCTGCATGGACGCCTCGCCGGTGCGATCGACCTGATCAGGACCAGGATCGACGCGATCGCGAAGGCGGGCGTCGACCGCTCCGTCGTCGATTTCCTGAGCGGCCAGATCGTCGACCTGCGCCAGGATCTCGCCGCCCGCGCCGAGCCGCAGCAGCTCGGCCGGCTCTCGGACGAGATCGGAACCCTCGGCCGCCAGATCGCAGAGCTGCGCCTGCATCAGGTGAACAAGGGCGACTTCGCGGCCCTGAAGAATTCCCTCGACGATGTCTGCTCGGCCCTCTACGTCACCGCCACCGCGCAGGAGACGAGCAGGATTCCCGAGCAGCTGGAGAGCCTCGGCCGGCGGATCGACCTGCTGGCCCGCCGCCCCGAACCTGCCCCGGTCGATCTTGCCCCCGTCACCGCGCAGCTCGCCCTCCTGACCGAGCGCATGGCGAACCTGTCGGGCGGCCGCCCGGACGAGGGCGGCATGTTGTCGGACATGATGGAACGCCTCTCCTCCCGGATCGAGGCGGCCGCCGAACGGGAGGCCACCTCCCACGAACCCTTGATCCAGCGCTTCGATCGCATCGAGCAGGAGTTACGCCAGCTCGGCGAGAGAACCGACACCGCCGGCCTGGCGGAGCAGGTGCTGCGCGCCCTCGACGAGAAGCTGAAAGGGACAGCCCAGCCGACCGGCCTCGAAGCGGTCGAACGGCAGATCGCGGCCTTGGGCGAGCGTCTCGACAAGGCGGCGGATCTAGTCGGCGGCCAGGCCAAAGCGCTTCAGGACGAGGCTGCGGGCATCGCCGAACGCGCCGCCCGGACCGCCCTGACCGAGATCCGATCCACCCTGCCCGCCTCCGCCGATCTCGACACGCTCAAGCACGGCTTCGTGGAGCTGAAGGCCCTTCACAACCGATCGGACCGCAAGACGCAGGACACCCTGCGCGCCGTGCACGAGGCCCTGGAGGCCCTCGTGTCGCGCCTACCAAGCCAGGCCGTGCCGCCTGCCGCGGCGAAGGTCCCACCGGATCCGCTGCCGCCGGCCGACCGCCTCGAAGCGGCCGTGCGCCGGCTCCATGCGGCGACCCTGTCCCAGCTCGAGGACGCCGCCGCACCTGCCGTCGATGCACCTGCCGTCGATGCGCCTGCCGTCGACAAGGCGAGCCGGGAGATCCCGACGATCCAGCCGCCCGCATCGGAGAGCGGAACGGGCGGCGCTGGTCTTCTCTCGATTCCGGAAGCCGAGCGCGGCCATCTGCGGGCAAGCTTCATCGCGGCCGCCCGACGCGCCACCCAGAGCCTTGCGGCGGAGACGGACAGGATCTCGGCCCCGCCGCCACCGGACGCGGCATCGATGCCGGATGACGGGCAGGCGGAGGCGCGCGAGGATGAACCGGCCTCAGCCACCCTCTTCGAGCGTCTGCGCCGAAACTTCGACAGTCAGCGCCGCCCGCTTCTCTTCGGTCTCGCCTTCCTGATCCTGGCGGCCGGCTCCGCCCTGATCCTGGCCGGAGACCGGGGCACCCCTGCCCCGGCAGCCTCCTCCTCGGCGGCGGTCGAGGAGCCGGGACCTCTTTCCGGGCCGAAGACGGCGGCAAGCGGTCCCGTCGCGGTGGAAACGAACCTTTTCCAGGCATCGAGCCTGGCCACAGGCTCCGTGTCTCCCGCTCCGTGGGCATCCGGCCAGTTCCTGGTCGATCCGACAACGATCGGCGTAATTCCGGCCGAGGCGCCCGCGCCTCTCCGGCAAGCGGCCCTCTCCGGCGACGCGGCGGCGCTCTACGAGATCGCGGCCCAACTGGCCGAAGGGCGCGGCATGGTCCAGGACCTGACGATGGCCGCACGCCTCTTCGAGCGCGCCGCCCAGGCGGGCCTTCCTCCGGCCCAGGAGCGTCTGGCGACGATGCACGAGAAGGGCATCGGCGCGACACGCGACCTCAAGCAGGCCGCGTTCTGGTACGAGCGGGCGGCTTTGGGCGGCAACATCCGCGCCATGCACAATCTCGCCACCCTTCTTGCCTCCGGAAGCGCGGGCAAGCCGGACTACGCCGCCGCCCTGCGCTGGTTCGGCGAAGCCGCCGAGGCGGGCTTTCGCGACAGCCAGTTCAACATGGGAATCCTGCTCGTGCGCGGGATCGGCGCTAGATCCGACCTGCAGAAGGCCTTCCAATGGTTCTCCCTTGCCGCCGCCCAGGGCGACGAGGAAGCCGCCCGCAAGCGCGACGAGCTCGCCTCGCGCCTCAGCGCGGGCGACATGAAGGCAGCGAAATCCGCCCTCGACCTCTGGCGTGCGCGGCCCGTCGATCCCATCGCCAACCGGCCGCCGGCTGCGGACGATGGCCGGACCGCCGCCCTGGACCGAACGGCAGCCGGCAGGAGCTGAGAGCGGGCACGGTCTGTCATCTTACGTTCAGACCGTCACCGTTACATCCCCTGCACGATGCTGTAACAACGACGTGGCTGCACCGGCCATTGGGGGAACCGGTTTGCAAATCTATTTGCCCATTGCCGAGATGCCGGTGAGTGTCTTGCTGATCCTAGGGATGGGTGCGGCGGTTGGGTTCATCTCGGGGCTGTTCGGCATCGGCGGCGGGTTTTTGATGACGCCGCTCTTGATCTTCCTCGGCATCCCGCCGGCGGTCGCGGTCGCCACCCAGTCGGCCCAGATCGTCGCCTCCTCCACCACCAGCGTGCTTGGCGCCATCCGCCGCGACGCCCTCGACCACAAGCTCGGCGCCATCCTGGTCGCCGGCGGCCTCGTCGGCTCGGCGCTCGGCGTCTGGTTCTTCGCCGCCGCCCGCCGCGCCGGCCAGCTCGACCTCGTCATCGTCGTCTCCTACGTCACCCTGTTCACCGTCGTCGGCAGCCTGATGCTGAAAGAGAGCATCCGCGAGTTCTGGCACCGGCGCAAAGGCGGCGCCTTGCGCCTGCGCCGGCGCGCCGGCGAGCATGCGCCCTATCTCGGCTGGCCTCTGCGCATGCGCTTCTACCGCTCCAAGCTCTATGTCAGCGTCATCCCGATCCTCGCGCTCTCGCTCTTCATCGGCTTTGCCGGCGCGCTGCTCGGCATCGGCGGCGGCTTCATCGTCGTGCCGGCCCTGCTCTACGTCTTCCGCGTGCCCACCAACGTGGTCGTCGGCACCTCGCAGTTCCAGATCGTCTGCACCACCCTCGTCGCCCTGATCCTGCATGCGGTCACCAACCAGGCCGTCGACATGGTGCTCGCCATCCTGCTCATCGTCGGCGGCGTCTTCGGGGCCCAGTTCGGCGCCCGCATGGGCCGCCATCTCAGGGCCGAGCTGTTCCGCTTCCTGCTCGCCATCCTGCTGCTCGCGGTCGGCCTGCGCTTCGGCCTCGAGCTGGTGCTCAAGCCGGCCGAGCCGTTCTCGATCTCCGTGCAGGAGGCGCGCCAGTGAGGGCGATCGGCCTCCTGCTGCTGCTGCTGTGCGGCCTGAGCCCGGCCCGGGCCGAGAGCCTGATCACCTCGCTGTCGAACCACCGGGTGCTGATCAACTCGAACTACACCGGCACCCAGATCGCGGTGTTCGGCGCCATCGAGCGCGATGCCCAGACGGTGGCGCGCGCCACGGCTTATGACGTGGTGGTCACCGTGCGCGGCCCGCGCCAGTTCCTGACCGTGCGCGAGAAGGAGCGCCTCGGGCCGATCTGGATCAACCAGGACCAGCAGAAGTTCCCGACCGCGCCGGCCTATCTCAACGTGCTCTCCTCGCGCCCGATCGAGGAGATCACCTCAGAGCAGCTGCAGGCGCGCCAGAAGGTGGGGTTGAGCGCCATCGTCAACGCGCCCGACTTCACCCTCGATCGCGGCGGCGGCGCCGACCGGCCCTTCCGCGAGGCGCTCGCCCGGCTGAAAGCCCAGGAGGGGCTCTATCTCCAGGACGAGCGCGGCGTGACCTTCCTGACGCCCGACATCTTCCGCGCCAGCATCAGCCTGCCGGCGACCGCGCCGCCGGGCAACTACGAGGTCGACGTGACGCTGTTTGCCGACACCGTGATCCTGGCGCGCACGCAGACGCATTTCGAACTGGTCAAGACCGGCTTCGAGGAGCAGGTCGGCGTCATCGCCCGCGACTGGTCGCTCGCATACGGCCTCGCCACCGCCGCCATCGCCCTCTTCTGCGGATGGCTCGCAAGCGCTATCTTCAGACGGGATTAATAGCCGAGGGACCAAGTTTTAAAGGACGAGATCGCCCGACTTGTTGCTCTTCAGACGTAACCGCATTTCTCGTATTCGCAGTACTCGTCAGTCTCTGCGAACAGGCACCACATCTCCGAGCCGTCCATGATTGCAGGCGGGCAGTGCGCAGCGCTTGCATATGTTGGAGACCGGCGGACCCGCATCCGGCCCAGGCGTGTTGCGAATGCCCTCGGCCTTTGCTGCACGGTCAGGTCGGACTTACAATGGAAGCACCGGATCGCCTCGGGATGAATGCTCTCCCTGCAGAGGGGACACGTTCCTCCGTGGGTCGGCCCAGGCGGAATGTCGGCTTGGCAGTGAGGACACCGAGAAGCGCCTTCCTTAATGGCCTCCCGGCAAAGTGGACACTCGTGGGCTAAGGTCTGCTGTTCGGACATTGCACCCGCCTTGCATCACAAGCTTGGCGGAAAGATCCACCGGGGATGATGGTAAGGATCGGGATCGAGTCTTGGCAACAACAATCGATTGAGATGGGCGTTTGTGACTGTGCGTGGGAATACTCCGAACCGGCATTCATGTTCTCGGATTCGGCCGGCACGCTCGAGCGGGTCGAGCTACAACCTGCACGCAGGCAATCTGGCCTTGAAGGACCTGATCGCATCATTGAGCGCGAAAAGCGGGGTCCGCGTTTTCGCACGGTGCGCTAATCCCGGCAGAGCATCGATTTCGCGATGGCGAAGATGCGCTCCGAGCCGATGAGATGCGCGGTGAAACCTTTCGGGAAGAGCGGCTTGAAGGCGGCATCGCAGGCGTTGAGCCCGCCGGCATAGGCGCCGAGCGCCGGCATGATGCAGCGTGAGCCATCGGTGAGGAAGCAGCGCCTTCGTGTGGCGCGCCCGCGCATCACCACCTTGCCGACCGGGTGAAGGTGACCCGCGATCTCCGCCTGCTCGCCGGCTGCCGGCTCGTGGCGCAGGGTGAGCGATCCAAGCGCCAACTCTTCGACCACCTGCCCGCCGATGCTGTCGGGGAGGACGCGGTCGTGATTACCGGTGACCCAGATCCAGTCGCGGCCCTTCTGCACGTCAGTCAGCGTCGCGCGCTCCTCGTCCCCGAGGCGCTCGGGCCCGCCGATGTCGTGAAAGCTGTCGCCGAGCGCGATGACGGTCTTCGGGTCGAACCGGAACACCGCGTCGCAGAGGGCGACCAGCGTCTCGCGGGTGTCGTAGGGCGGCAGCATCATGCCGCGCCGGGCAAAGGACGAGCCCTTCTCGAAATGGAGATCGGCCACGAGCAGCACATCATGATCGGCGAGATACATCGCCCCCGTCAGGTCGAGGATGGCCGCCTGCCCCTTGAGGCCGATTTCGTGTGTTGTCTGTTTGTTCTTGACCAATGCCGTCACGCCAAAGCCTCGTCGAGAAGCGTCGCCTCCGCCTCGGCCAGAATCTCGTCCGCATCGTCGCTATAGACGCGCTCGCGGCCGATCTCCAGCATGACGGACACGCTCAAGGGAGAAACCCGGTCGAGCGGCTTGTGGATGATTCGCCCCCGGATGCGCTCTAGCATCATGCCGAGGCGCCTCACGTCGAGGAGTCCTGTTGCCGCATCTGCCCGGGCGGCCCGCAGCAGGACATGATCGGGCTCGTGCTTGCGCAGCACGTCATAGACGAGATCGGTGGAGATCGTGACCTGCCGCCCCGTCTTCTTCTCGCCGGGAAAGCGGCGCTCGATCAGGCCGGCGATCACCGCGCATTGGCGGAACGTGCGTTTCATCAGCGACGATTCGGCGAGCCAGGCCTCGAGATCGTCCCCAAGCATGTCCTCGGAGAACAGTTCGTCCATGAAGCCGGGATCGCGCGCGGCCCGTGCGGCGATGTCGCCCGAGCCATAGACCGCGATGCCGTAATCGTTCGCCACGAAGCCCAGGGGCTTGAGCTTCGCCCGCTCCAGGCGGCGGGTGATGAGCATGCCGAGCGTCTGGTGCGCGAGCCTGCCCTCGAAGGGGAAGCAGGTCATGTAATAGCGGTTGGCGCGCGGGAAGGTCTCGACCAGAAGATCGCGCGGCCCGGGCAGGATCGAGCGGCGGCGCTGGTGCAGCAGCCATTCCGTCATCTGCGGCGGCAGGCGGTCCCACTCGAACGGATCGGCGAGGATCTCGCGCACCCGGGCGGCGAGGAAGGTCGAGAGCGGGAACTTGCCGCCCTCGTAGGACGGGATCATCGGATCGGTGCCGGAACCGGCGCGGGTCGCCAGCACCTCGTCCTCGGAAATGCCCTCGAAGCGCAGCACCTCGCCGGCGAACAGGAAGGTGTCGCCCGGCGTCAGGGTCTCGGCGAAATATTCCTCGATCTCGCCGAGGATTCTTCCACGCGGCAAAACAGTACCCGGACGCGAGCGCATGGACCGGCCGAGCCGCACCTTGATCATGCTCGACTCGACGATGGTGCCGACATTGAGCCTATATTGCTGCGCGATCCGCGCATCGCGCACGCGCCACAGATCGTCCTTGCCCTTCACGATCTTGGCGAAGCGTTCATACGCCCGAAGCGCATAGCCGCCGGTGGCGACGAAGGCGACACAGGCCTCGAAATCCTCCCACGACAGATCCGCGTAAGGCGCTGCCGAACTCACCTCGTCGTAGAGTTCCTCGAGCCTGAACGGTTCGGCGCAGGCCATGCCGAGGATGTGCTGACAGAGCACGTCGAGGGCGCCGATGCGCGCATCCGGCGTATCCTGCGCCGCCTCGTGCACCGCATCGAGCGCGGCACGGCATTCCAGAATCTCGAAGCGGTTCGCCGGCACGAGATAGGCTTCCGACGGCTCGTCCATGCGGTGGTTCGAGCGGCCGATGCGCTGCATGATGCGCGAGGCGCCCTTCGGCGCGCCCACATTCACCACGAGATCCACATCGCCCCAGTCGATGCCGAGATCGAGCGTCGCGGTGCAGACCACGGCCTTCAACTTTCCCGCCGCCATCGCCTCCTCGACCCGGCGGCGCTGCGACACGTCGAGCGAGCCGTGATGGAGCGCGATGGCGAGCCCGTCGTCATTGAGCTTCCAGAGTTCCTGGAACGTGTACTCCGCCTGCAGGCGCGTGTTGACGAAGACCAGCGTCGTCTTGTGCGCTCGGATGAGATCGTAGATCGCCGGCATCGACAGCGACGCCGTATGCCCCGCAAGCGGCAGGGACTCGTCGAGCTGGAGCATGCGGATATCGGGCTGCGCCCCGCCCTGCACCACGACGAGATCGGCGAGGGGTGCCAATTCCCTCCCCCCTTGTGGGGGAGGGCTAGGGAGGGGGGTGCTGGCGCCATACGCGGATAGGCTATCGCTCACACCCCCCTCTCCATCTCTCCCCCACAAGGGGGGAGAGGGCCTGTCCCGCTGCGGCACCAGATAGCGCCTCAAATCGTCCGGCTCGCGCACCGTCGCGGAAAGTCCCACGGCGGTCGCCTGCGGGGCGATCGTCATCAGCCTTGCCAAGCCCAGCGAGAGAAGATCGCCGCGCTTCGAGGTGACGAGGGAATGGAGCTCGTCGAGCACCACGCGGCGCAGATCCTTGAAGAAGGTCCGTGCTTCCGCATGGGCAAGCAGCAGCGCGAGCTGCTCCGGCGTGGTGAGCAGGATGTCCGGCGGGCGCTCGATCTGCCGGGCGCGCTTGTGCGAGGGCGTATCGCCCGTGCGGGTCTCGATGCGAACGGGCAGCCCCATCTCGGCCACGGGAATTTCCAGATTGCGGGCGACGTCGGTGGCGAGCGCCTTCAAGGGCGAGATGTAGAGGGTGTGGAGCCCGCGCTTGTCTTTGGCCGTGCCCCGGCCGGGTCCCCGCTCCGAGAGCTCGACGAGGCTCGGCAGGAATCCGGCGAGCGTCTTGCCGGCGCCGGTCGGGGCCACGAGCAGGACGGAGCGGCCCTCGCGCGCCTTGGCGAGCAGGTCGAGCTGGTGCGACCGGGGCGCCCAGCCTCGGCTCTCGAACCAGTCGCGGAAGGTCTTCGGGAGAAGGGAGGGCGGCGTTTGAGACATGTGGCCTCAAGATAAGGCTGCCGGAAAGGTTCCGCCATGGCCGGGCGTCGCCCCTTTTGTCGTTCCAGGCCGAGCGAAGCGGAAGGGAAGGGAAACCATGCATCTGCGCTGTCTTGTTGATCCCCCTCCCGGCCCCGCGGGCCGCCGGGGATGACAGCCTGGCGCCTTTCCAGAACATGTGAACGCCTCCCAATGCCTGCTTGCCATCCGACCTAAGATCCTTTCAGGTCGAGGCACGCCAACCGCGATCACCAGAAGGCAAACGCCATGTCGCAAGAATTCCAGTTCCAGAACGCCGTCGCCGTCGTCACCGGCGGCACGCAGGGCCTCGGGGAGGCCATCGCCCGCACCTTCGCCGAGCGCGGCGCCAAGGGCCTCGTGATCTGCGGCCGCAACGCGGAGCGCGGGCACGCCGTGGCGCGCGAGATCTCGGGTCAGGGCTGCCACACGGAATTCGTGCAGGCCGATCTCGAAAGCGTCGAGGAGGCGCGCCAGGTCACCGCGCGGGCCGACACCGTGTTCGGGCGCGTCGACGTGCTGGTGAACGCCGCCGGCATCACCGACCGCGGCACGATCTTCGACACGAGCCCGGAACTCTTCGACCGCATGTTTGCCGTGAATGTGCGCGCCCCCTTCTTCCTGATGCAGGAGGCCGCCAAGATCATGCGGCGGGAAAAAATCGAGGGCGCGATGGTCAACATCCTGTCCATGTCGGCCCATGGCGGCCAGCCCTTCATCACCGCCTATAGTGGCTCGAAAGGCGCGCTCGCCACGCTCACCAAGAATGCCGCCTTCAGCCTCATGCCCTGGCGCATCCGCGTCAACGCGCTCAACATCGGCTGGATGAACACGCCGGGCGAGGACCGGATCGTTCGGCTCTATCACGGTGCCCAGGACGGATGGCTGGAGAAGGCCGTGAAGGATCAGCCCTTCGGCCGCCTGCTGGAGCCGCGCGAAGTGGCCCGCGCCGTGGCGTTCCTGTCGAGTTCGGAATCCGGCATGATGACCGGCTCGGTGATCGATTTCGACCAATCGGTGGCAGGCTGCTACGAGAGCGCCCCGCACCCCTCGACGCCGGCGCAGGTCTGAGAGCCCAGCTCATAAACACCACCTCATCCTGAGGAGCAGACGCAGTCTGCATCTCGAAGGATGGTCCAGAGAGCGCTGGATCCTCCTTCGAGACGGTCGCTCCGCGACCTCCTCAGGATGAGAGTGGAGGGTGTTTTGCCGATAGTCTTCAGCGCTGCAGCACAACCAAAAATCCCGGAACCGGCACGCCGCGGTCTTCCCGGGTCGAGACGCGCTCGAAGATCACCATCGTGAAGCCAACAGCGTCCGCGAGCTCACGCAGATAGGCCTCACCATGGGCATAGCGGGCATCCTCGCCGAGGATGAAGGTGTCGCCCTCATGCGCCTGGACGGTGAAGGCAAAAAACCCCTCGCGCTTCAACACCCGATGCGCCTCGCGAAACGCCGCATCGAGCGGCGCCATGTAGACGAACACGTCCGCCGCCACCACGAGGTCGGCCTCAGCCGAGGGACGCGCGGCGAGGAACGAGACGAGCTCGCCCTCGTGCAGGGCATCGTAGAGCTTCGTCTTTTCCGCCTTTTCCAGCATGCGCGGTGAGAGATCCACGCCTTCCATGGAGGAGAAGACGCCCTCCAGCGCCTGCGCCATCAGCCCGGTGCCGCAGCCGAGATCGAGGACGAAGCGATACTCGCGCAGGCGCTTGGAGCAGGCGCGGCGCAGAGCATCGGCGATCAGCTCCGGTCCGCGATAAGCGAGGCTCCCGGTCAGGTGCCGGTCGAACTTGGGCGCATAATCGTCGAAGAGCGCCCGCACATAGCCGTCGGTGATCGCCTCCCCGGGCGCGAGCGCGCCGAGCCGGGCGAGATCGAGCCGCACGCCGAGCACGTCCTCCGGTTCGAGCGCCAGCGCCTGGCGCAAGGCCGTCACCGCCTCCTCCCGCAGGCCGAGTTCGGCGGCGGAACGGCCGAGCATCGCATGGGCGGGCGCGAAGCCGGGGGTCAGCTCGATCACCTGCCGGGCGAGATCGGCGGCAGCCTCGAAATCGCGCTCCTCGAAGGCGGCTCGGGCATATTCATAGCGACGGTCGGCGCGAAAATCGCCGGATGATCGGACAGTCGTGGTCTGCGGCATGGGCCTGGCATGAGGGAGAGACGGAACAGTGTCAATGTGACTCGGATTACCCCTCCGGCAATCCTATATCGGTCCCATGGCGCTGCGTTCCACCGACATCCTTACCCAAACCCCGCAAGGGCTCTACTGCCCCCTCGGCGACTTCCACATCGATCCGGTCCGCCCCGTCAAACGGGCGCTGATCACCCATGGTCATTCCGACCATGCCCGCTCGGGCCATCGTTCCGTCATGGCGACGCGGGAGACCCTGCGCATCATGGCAGTGCGCTACGGCGAGGATTTCGCCGGCTCGACCCAGGAAGCGCCCTTACGCGAGACCATCCGCATCGGCGATGCGAGCGTGCGCTTCTCCCCCGCCGGCCACGTGCTCGGCTCGGCTCAAGTTTCCATCGAGGCCGGCGGCACCCGCATCGTGGTGTCCGGCGACTACAAGCGCGCCGAGGACCCGACCTGCCTGCCCTACGAGGTCGTGCCCTGCGACGTGTTCATCACCGAGGCGACCTTCGGCCTGCCGGTCTTCCGCCACCCGGACACGCGGGCGGAGGTGAGGAAGCTCCTCGATTCCGTCGCGTTGTTTCCCGAGCGCGCCCATATCGTCGGCGCCTATGCGCTCGGCAAGGCGCAGCGGGTCATGGCGCTGCTGCGGGAGGAAGGCTACGACAAGCCGATCCATCTCCACGGCGCCATGGAGCGCCTGACCGAGTTCTACAAATCCGAAGGCATCCCCTTGGGCGACACGCCGAAGGTCGTGGCCGCCGAGCGCTCGAAGCTCGCCGGCGCCATCGTGATCTGCCCGCCCTCCTCGATCCAGGACCTATGGTCGCGCCGCTTTCCCGATCCCGTCACCTGCTTCGCCTCCGGCTGGATGCGGGTGCGGGCACGGGCCCGGCAGAAGGGGGTCGAGCTGCCCCTCGTGATCTCCGACCATTCCGACTGGGACGATCTCTGCCGCACGATCCGGGAGACTGGCGCCGGCGAGGTCTGGGTCACCCACGGTCAGGAGGACGCCCTCGTCCACTGGTGCACCACCCACGGCATCAAGGCGCGGCCCCTGCACATGCTGGGCTATGGCGACGAGGGCGAGGCCGAGGAAGCTCAAGCGGCCGTCGCGGAAGCGGGAGGCGCCGCATGAACCGCTTCGCCGCCCTCCTCGACCGTCTCGGCTATGAGCCCCGCCGCAACGCCAAGCTGCGGCTGCTTGCGGATTATTTCCGCCACACCCCCGACCCGGACCGCGGCTATGCGCTCGCCGCCATGACCGGCGCACTGATGTTCAAGGAGGCCAAGGCCGGCCTGATCCGCGGCTTGGTGGAGGAGCGGACCGATCCGGAGCTTTTTCGGATGTCCTATCACTATGTGGGCGATCTGGCGGAGACGGTAGCCCTGATCTGGCCTGCCCCGGGGCATGAGAGCGTGGCGCCCCCCTCCCCCTTGCGGGGAGGGGTAGGGGTGGGGGTCGGAAAGCCGGAGCAGTCGGGAGCCGATGTCTCCACCGACGGCTCTGCCAGCACTTCAAAAGGCGCCCTCTCACCCGGTCGTTCCACCCCCACCTCCAACTCCTCCCCGCAAGGGGGAGGAGGGATAGGGCTCGGCCACAACAACCCGCCGCCCCATGTTCCGACCCTCACGGAGGTCATCGAGACCCTCGCGACCACGAGCAAGAGCGACCTGCCGGCTCGGGTTGCAGGCTGGATGGACGCTCTCGACGAAACCGGGCGCTGGGCGCTCATCAAGCTGATCACCCGAGAGCTGCGGGTCGGCGTCTCGGCCAGGCTTGCGAAGACGGCTGTCGCTCAGCTCGGTGAGATCGAGCCCGACGAGGTCGAGCTCGTCTGGCACGGGCTGGAGGCTCCTTACGAAGATCTCTTCGCCTGGGTCGAAGGCCGCGGGCCGAAGCCGGAATCCGGCAATCCCGCCCCGTTTCGCCCCTCCATGCTCTCGCACCCTCTGGAGGACGAGGATTTCGCCAAGCTCGAAGCCTCCGATTTCCTGGCCGAGTGGAAATGGGACGGCATCCGCCTTCAGGCCGCGTCGGGCCAGGGCAGCGACGGGCGACCGGTGCGGCGGATCTACTCCCGCACCGGCGAGGACGTCTCCCGCGCCTTTCCCGATCTTGTCGAGGCGCTCGATTTCGAGGGTGCTATCGACGGCGAATTGCTGATCGTGCGCGAAGGCCGGGTGCAGAGCTTCAACGTGCTGCAGCAGCGCCTGAACCGGAAGGCCGTGACGCCAAAGCTCATCTCGGAGTTTCCGGCGCATCTGCGCGTCTACGATATCCTGTTCGAGGGCGAGGAGGACCTGCGCGCCCTGCCCTTCGCCGAGCGACGCCGTCGGCTGGAGGCCCTCGTCGCCCGCCTCGACGACCCACGCATCGACCTTTCGCCCATGGTGCCCTTCTCGACCTGGGACGATCTCGCTGCCGCCCGCGGCGACCCGGCTTCGGTCGGGGCAGGTCCCGATGCGGATGCCATCGAGGGCTGCATGATCAAGCGGGCGAGCAGCCCCTATCTGCCCGGCCGCCCCAAGGGCTACTGGTACAAGTGGAAGCGCGACCCTTACCTCGTGGACGCTGTGATGATGTACGGCCAGCGCGGCCACGGGAAGCGCTCGTCCTTCTATTCCGACTACACCTTCGGCGTCTGGCGCAGCGGGCCGGACGGTGAGGAGTTGGTGCCCGTGGGCAAGGCCTATCACGGCTTCACCGACGAGGAGCTCTTGAAGCTAGACCGCTATGTCCGTAACCACACGGTCAAACGCTTCGGCCCGGTGCGGGAGGTGGAATACGGCAAGGATCGCGGCCTCGTGCTGGAGGTTGCCTTCGAGGGGCTGCAGCGCTCGACTCGGCACAAATCCGGCGTCGCCATGCGTTTTCCCCGCATCAGCCGCATCCGCTGGGACAAGCCGGCGGCCGAGGCCGACCGGATCGAGACCCTGGAGAAGATCCTGGAGCGCGGCGAGAAGGAGATCCATCCCCTCAAGGAGCAGCAGACGAAAGAGGCGTGACGATGCTGAATGTGGAAACCCTTTCCGAGGGAAGCGTGACGCAGCAGGTGAACGGCCGGCTCGTGGTGGAAACCGAAGGCCAGGGCTTCACCGAGATCACGGAGGCCGTCTCGCGCTGGGTGTTCGGCACCGGCGTCCTGAACGGCCTGCTGACCGTGTTCTGCCGTCACACCTCAGCCTCCCTGACCGTTCAGGAGAATGCCGACCCGGATGTGCGCCAGGACCTGCTTGCCGCCTTCGACCGGCTGGCGCCGCGGGACGCCGATTATGTCCATTCCACCGAAGGCGCGGACGACATGCCCGCCCATATCCGGACCATGCTCTCCGGCGTGAGCTTGAGCATTCCGGTGGTGGAGGGCCAGATGGTCCTGGGCACTTGGCAGGGGATCTACCTCGTCGAGCACCGGGACGGCCCCCAGACCCGCGATCTTATTTTTCACCTGATCGGGGCGTAATCCACATGATTGGATGGGATGCCTCGGTACTTTCCCTAGCGCATCGTGCGGAAAAGTGGTTCCGGTTTTCCGCACGATGCGCGGTATAGAAAAGCGAGCATCGGATTGATCCCAAAAGTGGGTCCCACTTTTGGGTCCGATGCTTCAGAATGGCCAAGGCGTTCGAATGCCGCCTTGCCATTTCATGAGGGAAGCGGCTAAGGCATCAGGGATGCGTCTCGGGGGAGAGGGCCCACGTGCAAAGTCAGACCACCACGATCATTATCGCCGATGACCATCCGCTGTTTCGTGGCGCCCTGAGGCAGGCCATCGCCTCCACCATGCCGCAGGCCCGGGTCGTCGAGGCGAGCGGCATGGAGGATCTGAACGCCACCCTGACCCATGAGCGCGACGTTGACCTGATCCTGCTCGACCTGACCATGCCGGGCGTGCAGGGCTTCTCCGGCCTGATGTCGCTCAGGGCTCAATATCCCGAACTGCCCGTCATGATCGTGTCCGCGACCGAAGAGCCGACCGTGATCCGCCGGGCCATGGATTTCGGCGCCTCCGGATTCATTCCGAAATCCGTCGACGTCGACAGCATCGGCGAAGCCATCAAGGCGGTGCTCGCCGGCGACACCTGGACCCCGCCGGACGTGGACCTGTCCGCCGCCGAAGACGCCGAGACCGCCGACCTCGTGCGCCGTCTCGGCACCTTGACCCCGCAGCAGGTGCGCGTTCTGACCATGCTCTCCGAGGGCCTGCTCAACAAGCAGATCGCCTACGAGCTCGGCGTCTCGGAAGCTACCGTGAAGGCCCACGTCTCGGCCATCCTCGACAAGCTCGGCGTCGATAGCCGCACCCAGGCGGTCATTGCCGCCGCGAAGATCGGCATGACCCAGCGCCCCTCCCCGGCCGGGGCGGATTAAAGCGCTTCGATAAACCCGTCGATCCGCGACAGCGCCCGTTCGCTCATGGCGCTGTCGAAGCGGATGAACACGTGGCAGCCGCCGGGCCAGATCGCGAGGTCGGTTGTGTTGCCCGCCGCCGCCCAGCGCGAGGCCATGAACAGCGTGTCGTCGAGCAGCATATCCTTCGTGCCGACGGAAAACAGGGTCGGCGGCAAACCTTTAAGGTCGGCATAGAGGGGCGAGACATCGGGATCGCGCCGGTCGTCGACCTGCCCGCAGAAATTCTCCGCGAAGACCCGCACATCGTTGGTGTTGAGGATCAGACGCTCGGCGCCCCAGTGCCGGACGCTGGGCGTCAGGGTGAGGTCGTAGCAGCCGGCGAAGAGGTTCGCGCCCCGGAAAGGGTTGAGGCCGTGCCGGTCCCGCAGGCGCAGGATCGTCACCGCCGAGAGATGGGCGCCGGCCGACTCGCCGCCGATGAACAGGCGCGAGGTGCCGAAGCGGCTCTCCATTTCCCGGATCACCCACAAAGCCGCCGCCTCGCAATCGTCGGGTGCGGCCGGATAAGGATCTTCCGGGGCCAGACGATACTCGACGGAGACCACCGCGAGGCCGCACCTTTCTGCAAGGCGGTCGAGCCAGGGATCCTGCTCGTCCGCCGTACCCCAGGTCCAGCCGCCGCCATGGATATGGAGATAGACGCCGCGCGGGGTCTCCGGCGCGATGATCCGCAGCGGGATGGGTCCGGCCGGCCCGTCGATGGCGATGGTCTGCGCCCGGGGGCTCAGGGGCATCAGGGGGAACGGCCCGAGCCCCTGGCGCCGCCGCTCGCGCACCAAAGCCGGAGGCACCGACATCGGGTCCGGCAGAGCCGCGAGCTTGGCCACGATATCGGCATTCTGGGCGCGGATCTCGTCGCTGACGGCGGCAGGGTCGAAGAGGGCGGGATCGATCATGCGAGTCTCGGGGTGGTTGCGTTCGTCGCCGGTGCCTGCGATGAAGCACACGCAAAGCCACAGGTCCAGTTACGCTTTCTGACGAGATCGAGGATAATGTCCAACCTGAATCGTTTTCTCGGCGGCTCCCCCGGCTCCGTGCTGGTGAAGCTGATCTTCCTGTCCCTCCTCGTCGGCGCCTTCCTGGCTTTCCTCGGCATCACGCCGTTCGGGCTGATCGAGGGATTGTTCAACTGGATCAGTTCGGTCCTGGACCTCAGCTTCGAGACGGTGCAGGAGGTTGGCCTCTGGGTCCTTTACGGGGCGATCATCGTCGTCCCGCTGTGGCTGATTTCCCGCCTCTTCAGCAGCCGGCGCTGAGGCCGCTCAAGGATCATCATGGACGGCCCCTCCCCCGCCCGGCGGCTCGACGTCTCCCATCGCCGCATGCTGGCTCTCGCCCTGCCGATGACCCTGTCGCATGTGACGACGCCGCTCCTCGGCCTCGTCGACGCGACGGTGATCGGGCGGCTCGGGGAGGCGCATCTGCTCGGCGCGGTGGCACTCGGTGCCGTGATCTTCGATTTCGTGTTCTGGAGCTTCGGGTCGCTCCGCATGGCGACCGCCGGCCTCACCGCACAGGCGACGGGCGCCGGCAACCGGCACGAGGTCGACCTGACCCTTGCCCGGGCCTTCCTGGTCGCAGGCGCGACGGGTCTCCTGCTGATCCTGCTGCAATGGCCCATCGCGGCGCTCGCCTTTTCCATGGCCGGCGCAAGCCAGGCGGTGACCGAGGCGTTGGCGACCTATTTCTTCATCCGCATCTGGGCTGCACCCTTCACGCTCGCGAACTACGTGATCCTCGGCTCCACCCTGGGACGCGGCCGCACCGATCTCGGCCTGCTGCTGCAGGTGGCGATCAACGTGGCCAACATCGCGTTCACCATGGCGCTCGTGCTGGGCTTCGGCCTCGGCATCGCGGGTGCCGCCATCGGCACGGCCTTGGCGGAGGTGCTGGGCGTGGGTCTCGGCATCGCGGTGCTGCGCCGCCTCGGCTCGAACCCGCTCGCCGTCACGTGGCGGGAAGTGCTGGACCGTGCAGCAATGCTGCAGAATCTCGCCATGAACCGGGACATCATGATCCGCAACGTGGCGCTGATCCTCGCCTTCTCGATCTTCAGCGCGCTGGGCGCGAGATCGGGCGACGTGACGCTCGCCGCCAATGCGGTGCTCTACAACATGTTCCTGATCGGGGGCTATTTCCTCGACGGCTTCGCCACCGCCGCCGAGACCCTGTGCGGCCAGAGCATCGGCGCCCGCGACGAGCGCAGCTTCCGCCGCGCGATCAACTTGAGCCTGGGATGGAGCCTCGGCTTCGGCCTCGCCGTCTCAGGGCTCTTCTTGATCGGCGGCGGCTTCTTCATCGACTTCGTGTCGACGAATGCGGATGTGCGCTCCTATGCGCGGGAGTATCTGGTGTTCGCAGCGCTGACACCGCTCTTCGGCGCCGCCGCCTTCGCCTTCGACGGCATCTATACGGGCGCGACCTGGACCCGGCACATGCGCGACCTCATGGTTCTGGCCTTCGCCCTGTACGGCGCCGTTCTCCTGGCGGCCGGCAGCCTCGGCAACACGGCGCTCTGGATCGCCCTTCTCGCTTTCTTGAGCGCGCGAGGCCTCGGCCAGTTCCTGCTCTATCCGCGACTGGCCAGGAAGACCTTCGCCGCTATGACCTCTTAGAAACGGCCCCGCGCGATCGCGACCACGTCGCGGCCGATGGCCTGGGTCAGCGACGTCTTCTCGGCTTCGAGCGTCTGCACCAGCCCGCGCTTGATGTCGCCGATGAGGCCCGGTCCCTTGTAGACCATCGCCGAATAGAGCTGAACGAGGCTTGCTCCTGCGCGGATCTTGGTCCAGGCAGCTTCCGCTGAATCGATGCCGCCGACGCCGATGAGCGGGATCTGGCGCTCCACACGCAGGAATGTTTCGGCAAGCAGCCTGGTCGAGGGAACGAACAGCGGCTTGCCCGAGAGGCCTCCGGCTTCCGCAGCCAGTTCCTTCTCTTGCAGGCTGTCGGGTCGGGCGACGGTGGTGTTGGACACGGTGAGCCCGTCGACGCCGCGCCTCAGGACCGTCGTGACCATGGCATCGAGCGCATCGAGCGAAATGTCCGGCGCGATCTTCAGCAGAATGATCGTCTTGCGCCTTCCGTGATCCGCCTTGTCGCGCGCCTCGATGCTGCGGGCTAGCAGGTCGTCGAGAAATGCCTCGCCCTGCAGGTCGCGCAGGCCCGGCGTGTTCGGCGACGACACGTTGATGGTGAGGAAATCGGCAAGCCCGCACAGGCGCTCGATGCAGAGCACGTAATCGGCGATGCGATCTGCCGAATCTTTGTTGGCGCCGATATTGACCCCGACGATGCCCGGACGACCGCGGCGATTGACGAGGCGCAGGCGCGCCGCATCGAGGCCGTCGCTGTTGAGGCCGAAGCGGTTGATCACAGCCTCGTCGCGCGCGAGCCGGAACACCCGCGGGCGGGGATTGCCTTCCTGCGGCTTCGGCACCACGCCTCCGAGTTCGACGAAGCCGAAGCCGAGGCCGAGAAGCTGATCGGGCACTTCGCATTGCTTGTCGAAGCCCGCCGCAAGACCGACGGGATTGGGGAAGTGCCTGTCGAGCACGTTGACGGACAGGCGCGCATCGTCCGCAGGCGGCGCCGACACGGGCATCAGCGACAGCGCGCGGATCGTCAGCTGATGCGCCGTCTCGGCATCGAGCGCGTGAAGAGCGGGTTTGGCGAGGGAGAAGAGCGAGCCGATCATTGCGAGAGATCCGGAAAGACGTGGCCCCCGTCGGCGCCGAGGGGAAGCGGCTTCACCCATAGCACGGCGGAGAGATTCAGCGGGGCATAGAGATGGGGAAACAGATCGCCGCCGCGCGAGGGTTCATAGCGCAAGGCGTGACCGAGCGAGTCGGCATCGATGGCGATCAACAGGAGATCGTTCTGGCCTGCAAAGTGCTTCGCCGCCGTCTCGCGGACCTGTTTTCCCGTGGAAAAATGGAGGTACCCATCTTGGACGTCAATGGGCGCACCTGCGAAGGATCCGGCCTTTTCGGCGGTTTGCCAGAGCAAAGCGGGGCAGATTTTATAAATAACGTGCATGAAACCTCGATTATCGATGCGTCGCGTCCGGAGCAACCCGGATTAGACTTATTGTCTCAAGAGTTTGTTGGTAATCGTCGCCGTTTTCGGCCACACTTAATTCCTAATCATAGGTTCCATTTCATCGAGTTTCGCTCTTTGCGAGGCCAGCACGATGTTATCTCATGAGCGCGTTTGGGCTGCTATCGATGCGTTGGCATCGCGGCACGGCATGACTGCATCCGGATTGGCGCGCAAGGCCGGTCTCGATGCAACCAGCTTCAACAAGTCGAAGCGTGTGAGCCCGGAGGGTCGGGAGCGATGGCCCTCCACGGAGTCGATTTCCAAAATTCTTAAAGCCACCGGTGCGACCCTGGAGGATTTTCTCCGCCTCGTCGAGCCTTCCGGGTCCTTGCGCCGCTCCATGATCCCGCTGATCGGCATGGAGGAGGCCATGTCGGGAAAGGTGTTCAACGAGGAGGGCATGCCGAACGAGGGTCCCGGCTGGGACGAGATCGAGTTCCCCGATTTCGGGCAGGAGAAGGTTTTTGCCCTGGAGGTCACCGGCGACGGCTTGGGCCCGCTCTATCGCGACGGTGACATTCTCATCGTCTCGCCGACCGCCAGCACACGCAAGGGCGACCGCATCGTCGTGTGCACCACGGGCGGACAGATCCTGGCCCAGGAGCTCAAGCGCCGCTCGGCCAAGACTCTGGAAATGACGTCGCTCGCCAAGGATCAGGAAGACCAGGTGATCCCGGCAGAGGAGATCGCCTGGTCCGCCCGCATCATGTGGGCGCGCCAATAGGCTCGGCTCAAGCCGCGCGTCCGGCCTCACGCTGCTTCAGGAACGCGTCGTGCTCGCGCACGAGGTCGCCGTCGAGCGCCTTCCGGATCAGCGCCCGCGTCTCCGTCACGCCATAGAGGGCGACGAACGAGCCGAAGCGCGGGCCGCGGGGCTCGCCCAGCAGCACCTGGTAGATCGTGTTGAACCATTCGATTGACACGCCCGGCCGATCGGGGGTCGCGCCTTTCGCCTTGAGATCCTGATAGCGCGGCTCAGCGCGGCCGACATTGTAGATCTCTTCCTGAATCGCTTCGGCGGTCGCAGGCCGCTCACCGGACTCGAACGAGCCAAGCACCTCTTCGAGCCGGCGCAGCGAAGCTGCCTCGACCTCGTCCGCCAGACGGTAGGTCTTCTGCGGCTTCACGAAATCCTCGAAATAGCGCACGGCGCGCTTCACGAGGCTGTCGAGACGCGGGTGCGTTTCCGGCGAGACACCGGGAGCATAGCGGCGGATGAAACCCCACAGCACGTTGGGATCTTCGGAATTCGCCACAGCCACCAGATTGAGCAGCATGGAGAAGGAGATCGTCGTGCCGGGCTGGTTGCCGCCGCCGGATGAGACCAGCTCCGGAGCCGGCGGCTCGCCGGCATGGAGGTGCCAGACCGGATTCATCAGGCGCGCCTTGGCGTCCTGCGCCGGGTATTTCTCCAGGAAGGTCAGGTAATCGTCCACCTGCCGCGGGATCACGTCGAAATAGAGCTTCTTCGCCTCGCGCGGCTTGCTGAACATGAACAGCCGCAGGCTGTCCGGCGTGCCGTAGGTGAGCCACTCGTCGATGGTCAGCCCGTTGCCCTTGGACTTGGAGATCTTCTGGCCCCTGTCGTCCAGGAAAAGCTCGTAGTTGAACCCGTCCGGCGGCAGGCCGCCGAGCGCCTTGGCGATCTCGCCCGAAAGCTTCACGCTGTCGATCAGGTCCTTGCCGGCCATCTCGTAATCGACGCCGAGCGCCACCCAGCGCATGGCCCAGTCGGGCTTCCATTGCAGCTTGGCATGGCCGCCCGTGACCGGCGTCTCGAAGCGCTCGCCCGTCTCCGGATCGCGCCAGACGATGGTGCCGGCGTCGAGTTTGCGCTCGTCGATGGGCACCTGCATCACGATGCCGGTCTTCGGATGAACCGGCAGGAACGGCGAATAGGATTGCTGGCGCTCCTCGCGCAAGGACGGCAGCATGATCGCCATCACGGCATCGTAGCGCTCGAGCACGGTGAGCAGCGTCTTGTCGAAGCGCCCGGCCTTGTAGCATTCCGTCGCCGACAGGAACTCGTAATCGAAGCCGAAGGCATCGAGGAATTCGCGCAGGCGCGCATTGTTGTGATGGGCAAAGCTCTCATGCGTGCCGAACGGATCGGGCACCTGCGTCAGCGGCTTGCCGAGCGCCGAGGCCACGAGGTCCTTGTTCGGAACGTTGTCCGGCACCTTGCGCAGGCCGTCCATGTCGTCAGAGAAGGCGACGAGGCGCGTCGGGATGGTGTCGCCGGTTAGCACCCGGAAGGCATGGCGCACCATGCTGGTGCGGGCGACCTCGCCGAAGGTTCCGATATGCGGCAGGCCCGAGGGGCCGTAGCCCGTCTCGAACAGAGCCTCCTTCTTGCCGGTCCGTTTGAGCCGCTCGATGAGCTTGCGCGCCTCCTCGAAAGGCCAGGCATTGGCAGTCTGGGCGGCTTCAATCAGGGCAGGATCGAGGGTCAGGGGTCGGGACATGGGCCTAGTGCTTGAAGGATTAAAGTGCTTCCGGAAGCGCGGCACACTAGGGACGAGACCCGTTAGGGTCAATGCGGTAAACCCGTCTTCCCTTGAGCGAGAAGGCCTCAGAACGGGCTGATGGGGAAGAAGCGCAGATAGAGCTCGGCGTACTTCCCCTCTTTCCAAAGCTGCTGCAGGGCGAAGTCGAGAGCCCGGCGCAGAGGCTCATCCTCGGTGCGGGTTATGAAGCCGATGCCCTCGCCGAAGAAGCGGCTCTCCAGATAGGGTCCGCCTGAGAAATCGCAGCAGCCACCGGCATCCTCTCCGCCGATCCAGAGCGCAAGGCCGAGACCGTCAGCGAAGAGATAATCGATCTCCCCAGATTTCAGTGCGGCCTGGGCAGCCGCCAGCTCCGGATAGGGCTTGAGCGTCCCGCCTGCCATGAAAGCCTTCGCGAAGGCTTCGTGGGCGGTTCCGCCGACGACACCGATCGCCTTGCCCTGCAGGGCTCTCGCCTCGGGAGCGGGCTGGTTGCGGTCCTTGCGCACGGCGAAGCGGGCCGGGAACTTGAAATAAGGTGCCGTGACGGCAAAGCGCCGCCGCAGATCTGCCGTAACGGAGATGGCAGCCGCCACCACGTCTCCCTGCCTGTCGTTCAAGGCGTCGAGGAGCATATCGAAGCGGCGGACCTGGACCGTGCAGGTGAGGCTCAGGCGCTCGCAAGCCGCACGGGCCAGTTCCACGGAGAGCCCAGTCGGATTGCCGTCCAATCCCGGGAAATGCAACGGCGGGAAGTCGTCATCGACGAGAAAGCGGATCGTGCGCGTGGCCGGGATTTCCGGCCGGTCGAGCTGCGCCTTGGGGTCCCAGAAGTTCGGGATCGTCACGCCCTGCGCCTGGGCATGGCTCGACGCGAACAGCAACGCCCCCAAAAGCCCCAAAAGCCCAAGAAGCCCGGGGGGCTTGATCTTGGAGAGGAAGCGCGCAACCAATGTAACGATATCTCGAACCATTAACCGACATTCTCTTGCACGCGGCCCTGCATCCATCAAGAACGTCTCTTGAAAGCGCCCCCTGCTCATGAAGCAGGGTCTAGCGGAGAGGCGGCTACAGTCAACCGCGCTGCCGGTCGAGATCGGATTCCTGGCCGATCACGGCCATCCGCCCGAGATCCTGCACCGAGCCGCCATTCTCGCCTCACTTGCTGGTGTCACCGCGGACGAGGCGTTGCTGAAGCAGGGCCTGATCGGAGAAACCGAGTTCTACCGAGCCCTCGCGGCCGAGCTCGGGCTACCTTATTTCGCTCAGCCGAACCTTTCGCGGGCAGCGCGTTACCCTCACAGCATTCTGTCGGGCCTTGCCCCGTTGCCCGGTTCGCAGGCAGGCTTCGTCGCCGCCCCCCGCGGCGCGGCGCTCATCCGGCTTTTGACCATACGACAGGCGCGAGCGCTTGCGATCACCACGCCGAAGGGCTTGAGACAAGCTGTCTTCCGCGCAAAGGCACGAATGATTGCCATCAAGGCCGCCTCCGATCTCCGCGAGACATCGCCGGATCTGGCGACCGATCTCAGCTATGGCCAGATCGCCCTCCTCTTCGTCGCTCTCACCGCGCTCGTCTTCTATGGCCTGCAGCTTCCGGCGCAGACCTTCGGCTTGCTCGGCGCCAGCCTCAGCCCCCTGTTCTTCGGCATGATCGCCCTGCGGATTGCGGCGTCGGTCCTGAGCGGCTCCATCCAGCCGGGCAGCGGGCTGCCGCGTGCCAGCGACGCGGATCTTCCGGTCTATACGATCATCGCGGCGCTCTACCGGGAAAAGCGCGTTGCCGCTCGCCTCATTCAAGCCCTGTCGCAGCTCGATTATCCTGCCGCCAAACTCGACATAAAGCTCGTGCTCGAAGCCGACGACCGGGAAACGCTGGACGCTCTCCATGCCATTGCGCTCCCCGGCAATGTGGAGATCCTCGTTGCGCCACAAGGCTCGCCACGCACCAAGCCGCGGGCGCTCAACGTGGCCCTGCCTCTCGCACGGGGCCGCTATACCGTCGTCTACGATGCGGAGGATATACCCGATCCGGGACAGCTGCGTCTCGCCGTTGCCCGGTTCGCGCAGCTTTCGCGGAATGTCGCCTTCCTGCAGGCTCGCCTGACCATCGACAACACCGACGATACCTGGCTCACACGCCTCTTCACCATCGAATACGCAGCTTTGTTCGATGCGTTCAATCCGGGCCTTGCAGAGATTGGAAGCCCGCTTCCCTTAGGCGGCACCTCGAACCATTTCCGCACCTCCGTCCTGCGCGACATTCATGGATGGGATGCCTGGAACGTGACGGAGGATGCCGATCTCGGCATCCGCCTGGCACGGCTGGGCTATGCGGTGAAGGACCTCCCCTCCTCGACCCTCGAGGAGGCTCCCGGCACGTTAGGAGCCTGGATGCGGCAGCGGACCCGCTGGATGAAAGGCTTCGTGCAGACCGCCACGAGCCATTCGCGCAAGCCCCGCCTCCTCCTGCGCCAGCTCGGGATCTGGAAATGCTTCGGTGCGCTCTGCCTGACCTGGGGGATCGCGCTCAGCGCCCTGGTCTACCCGTTGTTTTCCGGGCTGATCCTGATCTGGTGGCTGTCCGAGGCGACCTGGCTCTTCACATCGCAGAAGGAGCGGATCGTTTTCGCTTACGTTGTCGTGCTTTCGGCGTTCGGCGTCGTGTCGATCTTCGTTCCGGCCTGCATTGCCCTGCATCGACGCCGGCTATGGCGGCTCCTTCCTTGGATGCCCCTGCTCCCGCTCTATTACGGGCTCGTCAGCATCGCAGCATGGAGAGGCCTATGGGAGCTGGCGACGGCCACATTCCGCTGGAACAAGACCAGCCACGGGCACGCCCGGACCTCGCGAAGCGGAATGGTCTAGAAGCACCAGGCAAGCGTCGTCAGCACCAGATCGTTGAAAACCGCGCCGCCGTAGCGCCACCAGAGCAGTCCGCCGGAGGCCACAAGGCACAGGACGGCCCCCGCGATGAGGCTCACGCGCGCCCGCCGTTCCTGCTGACCTGCCTGTTCCGCTTCGACGCTCATTCCTGCTGTCCCGAGGCTGCCTGACAACGAATATAGATGGCTCCGGATCCGAGCGAAAGGGATCAGGCCCCAAGCCAGTTCCGCAATCGCGTCAGCCTGGGCTCGTCCTCATGGGTCACGGCCTCGGCCAGCGCCGCCCGGCTTCCGACGATGATCACGAGGCGGCTCGCCCGCGTGACCGCCGTATAGAGCAGCTTGCGCCGTAGCATGGAAGCCTGCTGGGCGGCGATCGGGACGATCACGGCGGGATACTCCGACCCTTGCGCCTTGTGGATCGTCACCGCATAGGCCAGCGAAAGCTCATCGAGCTCCCTCAGCGTATAGCCCACCTGCCTTTCGTCGAAGGCCACGGTGAGCTCGCCATGGTCGCGCCTCACCTCACGCACGATGCCGACCTCGCCGTTATAGACATCGCGTTCGTAGTCGTTGCGCACCTGCATCACCTTGTCGCCGGGGCCATAGATCCATCCGGCCCGATGCAGGCTGTCGGCGCCCGGCGGGTTGAAGATCCGCTGCAACTCACCGTTCAGCATCTGCGTGCCGAGACGCCCTCGGTTCATCGGACACAGCACCTGGACGTCGCGCACCGGGTCGAAGCCGAACTTTCGCGGAATGCGGTCGCGGATCAGAATGGTCATCTTGGCCATCGCATCGGCCGGCGTGTCGGCCTCGACGAAGTAGAAATCCGAATCCGGCCGGTGCGCGAGATCGGGCACGAGGCCGTGATTGATGGCATGCGCGACGGTGATGATGCGGCTTTCCCGCTCCTGGCGGAACACCTCCTTCAGATGCACGACGGGAACGGCATCCGATGCGATGATGTCGGACAGGATCTGCCCGGGCCCGATGGAGGGCAGCTGATCGACGTCGCCGACGAGGAGCAGGCAGGCCTCATCCGGCAGCGCCCGCAGCAACGCCGCCGTCAGGCGGATATCGAGCATCGAGGCTTCGTCCACCACGAGAAGGTTGCACGCGAGCGGTGCCTTGGCGTTGCGCCGGAAGCCGCCCTCTGACGCCTCCAGAAGTCGATGAACGGTCTTGGCGGGAAAGCCCGTGCTCTCCGCGAGGCGCTTCGCAGCCCGCCCGGTCGGCGCGCACAGGGACACCTGCAGCTCATGCTTCGCACACAGATGCGTCAGGCTTCTGATCAGCGTCGTCTTGCCGACGCCGGGCCCTCCGGTGACGACCAGCACCTTCGAGCGGCACGATGCGGCAAGCGCCTCGCGCTGGCTTGCCGAATATCTTACGCCGATGGCGGCCTCGGCCTCAGAGATGACCTGTGCCGTGTCGAGACCGCGCCAGGGGTGAAAGCCCTGCGCGATCTCCTTCAGGCGCTGCGCGATGAAAAGTTCGGCGCCGTAGAGATTCTTCAGGAAGATGCTGCGCCGCCCGTCGAGTTCGTCGACGACGAGCTGGCCGGAGGCACATTGCGCTTCGAGCACCGGGGCGAGCAGCACCTTGGGAACGTCGAGCAGGGCGCTTGCCTTGCGCAGGAGATCCTCGGCCGGCATGCCGGAATGGCCCTCCTTCACCACTTCCGACAGAACATCGATCAGCCCGGCCTGCAGCCGCATCTCTGCTGTCGGCTCGATGGCGAGCTGCATCGCCACTTGATCGGCAAGCGAAAACTCGACGCCTGGAATTTCGAGGGCAAGCCGGTAGGGATTGGCCGAGACGATGTCGATGGCGCCGACGCCATAGGCCCGGTAGATGCGCGTGAGCAGGAAGCCGCCGACCCCGTGCGCATTGAGGAAGGTGGCGATGTCCTTCAGGGCGCGATGCTCCGCCCAGGCCTCGCCGATGCCGAGTGCTTTCGCCATGCCGATGCCGTGCACGCGCGTCAGCTCATGCGGCTTCGTCTCGATGACGTCGAGAACGCGCGATCCGAAGGAGGCGATCAGCCTTTGTGCGACGGAGGGGCCGACGCCCTTCAGGAGGCCGGAGCCGAGAAAGCGCTGCAGGTCTTCCGCCGTGGTCGGCGCTGCGGTCTTCAGCACGCCGGCGCGGAACTGAACGCCGTGGTTGCGGTCGTGCAGCCATTCCCCGCTCGCTTCCACGACTTCGCCGATCGCGACCGCCGGCGCATGGCCGACAACAGTCACAGGCTTGCGGTGGCCGCGTGCCTTGACGCGCAGCACGCAGAAGCCGGTCTCATCGCTGTGGAACGTCACCCGCTCGATCGAGCCGACGAGATGTTCGGCAAGGGACAGCGCCTCCTGATCGGAAGCGGCCAGAGCGGACGATTTCTGCATCGATCAGCGAGACCACGAGCGCCGGGACGCCATCGAGGAATGGGAAAAAGGACGAGACAGTCGATACCGTCTCGTCCGTAATCGAAGCAAAATTTAGGCTGCCTTCTTGGTCGGCCAACCGAGCTCGACGAGGCGGGCCTTGGCGAAGTCTCGGATCTCGTCGCGGATGCCCTCGGGCAGATCGGCCAGCACCTTCTGCGTGTCGGCGTGAAGCATGAGATCCGTGACGGCGTTGATGGTCTTCGCCTTCTTGATCTTGGTCTTCAGGTCATCCTCGACCTTGCCGACGCCGGCAGCGGCCTCGACCCTGCCCTTCTGCGGCTCGGTCTTCTCGATCTCGACCTGCGGGTCGGTGAAGCCGGGGCGGCCCTGCTTGAACTCGTCGGCCTCTTCCTCGGAATAGACGTAGCCGTGCAGCTCGATCAGCTTGAGGATCACGCGGTCCTTCGCACGCTTCTCGGCCATGGCGTAGACGTAAGCCGCCTGCTTGCCGGAAACGCGATAATTCACGCCGATAAGCGCCTCGCCAATCGACCATTCCACGCGCTCGCCCATGCGTCCCGTCACCTGGATGACGGCTTCGTCACGCTCGGCGCGAATGATCTTCGGCTCGTCGAAGACGACCTTCGCCTGAGCCGCAATGCGCTCGAGGGTCTTGTGGTAGATGACCGCCGTACCCTGGACGCGCCAGACGTTTCCGGCCATCGGCTCGCCGAATTTCGCAAGCACTTCGGAAATTTTCTTGTCCGTCGTATTCATCCTCGATCCTAACTTTCACAGGAGCCCGCAATCCGGTTCACGCTCTTCTTCAATCGCGAGATTCGACAGGCGCGTTCGTTATTTGTTCTATACCAAATTTCACCATTCCGGTCCACTTCCGACCTTCGCCAGTGCGCCCATAAACCATTTATTTTCAATATCTTAAATGATGCGTTGTTTTGTCTCAACGGCTTTGAAGCGGAGCCATAGGCAATCGGCCGCGCTGCTTGGGACCCACACAGGCCCGAATTTGACCGACGACTTTATGTTCTATATATGTTCTCATTCGCCATTGGGCTGCTTTCTGCCGGGATTCCGGCCCGCCCATCGTCTGAACACCACGCTGGAGGACCTGATGTCCGCGCAAGCGCTCCTCGATCTGTCGGATCGGCGCCCCGCCCGCCGCACGGGCTCCCGCCGGGCGGCGAAGCGCCCGTCGACCCCGCTCACGCGCAACGCCCTGATCGCGGATTTCCTGGCAGCCTGCGAGCTCGATGCGGAGATCGAGTCCCTGCGCGCACCGGCCGATCCGGCCCGCTTCGCCATCGGCGACGAGACGATCGAGCATGTCGCCGATTTCGAGATCGTGCGCGACGGCGCAGCCTGCCTGGTGGATGTGGTGAGCGACGAGGACCTGCTCAGCCATCCTCTGCGCGCAGCAGCGATCCACAGCATCGCTGCAGAAGACGGACGGCCCTTCATGATCGAAACCGCTGCGAGCATCCGGGCCGAGCCGCGCTTTACCACCACGCGCCTCATCATGGCCTGCAGGCGCACGCCCGTCTCCGCCGGCGACCGGGTGCGCATCCTGCATCAGCTCGACGAGGTTGGCGCCATGCGGCTGGTGGATTGTGCCAGCGCCGTCATGAACACGCAGGACGGCGTCGCTGCCGTGCTGGCGCTCGCCTGCGAAGGACTGGTCGCCGTCGATATCGGCCGCCCGATCCTGCCGGAGACGCAGGTGCGCCGGCGGCGCCTGCCCTATTCCGACCCGTTCGCGTTCTAAGACTAGCGCATCGTGCGGAAAAGTGGATCCGGTTTTCCGCCCCGAACGATGCGCCAGCCAAGAGAAGGAGCATCGGAATCGATCCCAAAAGTGGGTCCACTTTTGGGTCCGATGCTCTAGAGCTGTTTCCACTGGCGTGGAATCACCTCCTCTTCTTTGGTTTGCCGCATTTTTTGACGACGAACCGGATCCACTTCGCCGAAAAATGCTCTAGGTCGCGTGGCGCTCCACCGCCTCGCCGAGGAGCGAGCGCACGATGGCGCGCACGGCATCCGAGGTTTCGTCGGCCGCGAATTTCGCCTCGATCTCGTCGCGAATGATGGAGCCGTCGCCGCTGCGCTTGAGCTCGGTCGCGGATTCCGCCTGCAGCAGCGTGACGAAGGCACTCTCGACCTCGCGCGCCACGACGGACCCGTCGGCTGCATCGACCACGCGCCCGGTGAGATCGAAGACATTGCTCTCGAACGGCAGAGCCTGCGGCTCCAAGGCACCGCCCTCGTCGAGGATCCAGGCCCGCGGCACATGATCCACGAGATCGACGGACTGGCGGGTGATGGTGCCGGGATTCATCCAGCGCGTGCGACCTGCCAGAACCGACTTCTGCGTCTTGTGGATGTGCCCGTTGACGAGAAGGTCGCAGCCCTCGACCGCGAAGGGCGGCACGGCACCGGGATAGCCGCCGTCGAAGGCGATGTCGTGATGGGTGAACCAGGCGTGGAGATCGACTCCCGAGAACGAGCCGCGCGCATCGGTAGGAATGGCCTGGCCGTAGGGCGTCATGCCGACGCCGATGCGCCTTGAACCAACCTGGATCTCGGTCACCGGCGACGAGGCCGCGACCACGTCGACCACGTCGCATAGCCCTAGAAGGGCGAGTGAGTCGCCATCGGTCAGCATCGTATGCTGAATGTCGTGGTTGCCCACATTGACGATAGGCCGGTGGTGGAAACCCTTCAGAACGCGGATGAGCTGGTTCTTGAGCGCCACGTCGGTCTCGACCGGCCGGTCGAAGAGATCGCCGAGGATCACGACCGCGAGCTGCCGCTCGTTGGCGATGGCGACGCAGCGCTCCAGCTTGCCGAGCACCGCTTGCGGCCAGACCACATCCTTGCGCCGGCCCGGGCGCCTCGAACCCACATGCGGATCCCCGATCACGAGGACGCCGTTGCACGCAACAGAGGGAAGACGATCTCCGGACAGGATCATGCGGTCAGCCGCTCCGAGGGCACAGTGGATTGAGAGGAATGGGCATGCTGATCGAGCAAGGTCTCGGGTCTCACCGGCGAGCCGCAGGTGGGGCAGATCCCGCCCGTCTCAGCGATGAAACGCTCCATCTCAGATCGGATCGCTATCAGGCCTTCATCGATCGTTGCGATGCGGCTTTGGGCAATCGCAGCCGCCTTGCGAAGATCGTCGATGCGCTTCAGCGTGCTTTGTGCCGGTGCGGTGTTGTCAAGCACCGGGACGGCCTGCGGCATGTCCTGCAGCGCAGCAAGCCGCGCGTGGCTGCGGGCAAGCTGCCGGCTGAGCTGGATCACATTCCGGCCCACGCGCTCGCGCTCCCGCGAACGCTCGACCATCCGCGTCAGGTCGGCCAGCCGCTCGGCCGCGGGCAGAGTTGCCGTGATCGCGGCACGCCTCTTCGCTTTGTCCAGCCGGAATCCGAGGTCGGCAAGCAGCGATGCGCCGTGCCGCAGCTTATCCAGATGAGCGGCAGAGCTTTTGAGATCCTTCGACCTTTCGCGAGCAACTGAAAGCTTCTCCTTGAGCCGATCGAGCTCCCGCAATCCGTCCAACGTCTCGCCAAGCGCGATCAATTCGCGCTCGCCGTTGCGCACGAGGTCGTTGTCGCGCCGGCAGCGCTCGCGATGGATCACGAGCATGTCCCGGATATAGCCCGCCTCCTGCCCGATGGACAGAACGGCGGAGCGCCGGGACGGCGTTTCGCCGAGCAGGAAGACAGGAAACTTCTGATGCGCGATGTGAACGTCGAGGTCCTCGACCTTGCGGATGCGGATGAGATCGGCCACCCAATCCGGCACCGCGCGCCCGCCAGTCTCGTAGCGCATCCCCGCTTTCTCGACGATGGCGCCGTCCGCCTCATGCAGCGACCAGATGTTGACCGGCGAGCGGCGGGGCTGGCGCGTGAAGCGCAAGATCCTGTTGCCGGCAACGCCGATCTCGACTAGGGCGGCCTTCGCGCCTGCGCGCACGAGGCTATCCCGCGCCTCACCGTAGAACACGGCGCGCAGGGCGCGGATGAAGGTGGACTTGCCGCGGTTGTTGGGGCCGATGAGCGCGTTGACGCCCGGACTCAGGCGCAGCGTCGCATCCTGATAGGCCTGCACATTGACGAGCCGGATGAAACGCAGGCCGGGCTGCGCATCGTCCCAAGCCGCGCTCGGATCGGAAGATTGCACCTCGACGCCTGAAGCCGGTTCGCCGGCGATGCGGGCGATGTGGAACGTGCCCGAGAACTGCGACAGGTCATGATGCGAGACGGCGAGGCATTGCACGCCGAGGCGCGCCGCTCCGTCCTCCAGCACCCGATAGAAGGACGAGACGCGATCCGGCGCGATCCAGCAATCCGCTTCGTCGAGAGCGAGAAAGCGGGCGACGTCGGCCTTCACGACGGCAATCAGCCGCAGCGCCATGCCGACCACGTTCGTCAGTGCGCCGCCATTGTCCTCGAGCACGTCTTCCAGCGTTCCGTCCGGGCGCCGCACGCAGACATCGAGCGAGGCAAGGCCGCGCTCCGTCGACAGGTCCAGGGCCACGGGCTTCTCGCCCGGCAGAACCTCCTGCACGAGCGCCGTCAGCAGCGTCTCGAAGGCGGACAGGCTTCGCCGGCTGGCCGAGCCGTGCACCGCCTCGATGAAGGTCTCGACCTCGTCCTTGACAACCAGGCGCCCCTTGGCGAGTTCGACGTCGCGCGTCAGCTCCGCGATGCGGGCTGCAACGGCATCGCGCCGTCCTTCGAGCCGCGCAAGAGCGGCTTCCGCCCGCGCCACAGCGTGATCGACGGCCTGCACGATCACCGCTCGTCTCCGAGCTGCTTGAGACGGGCTTCGACCTCGCGCAGGGCGGCATCGAATTCCTCGGCAAGCCTGGCGTTCTTCGCCTGGGCGTCCTCGATCAAGGCCTGGATCTGCCCTGCGTCGTCGGTGCCCAGTTCGGACAGCGCCAAGGCGCGTGCTTCCTCGAGGTCGCGTGTCAGACGCTCGACCTCGCCCTCGGCGCGGATCCGCTCGGCCCGCAGCCTGTCGAAGGTTTTGCGCATCTCCTCGAGGCGGCGCAGCTGGTCCGTTTCGAGGCGTGTCAGGCTGGTCATGGCGTGGCGAATCCGCTGGGTTGCAATGGTCGAGCTTCAGTTATCGCGAGCGGTATTTCGTCGCAATGACTTCGCCTCTTTTTGGACCGGATCGGAGGCAATCTCTTCAATGCCGGCATCGGACCCTCCACATAGTATCGGTTACTCCAAGATTACAGTCTCGACACGCGGTCTTTGCTTGACACAGAGGCGGTTGAGGCTATGTTCTTGATTTGTTCGCATCCTTTGTATGCGTCTTGGATGTGACGCCATTAGGGCAGCCGCGCCCGACCGCAAAGGATACCCGATGACCGCCATGACGGATGAGTGCCCGATTTTCGAGAACGAGGACTGGCTCGTGACCGAGAGCGGCCTCGAGCACAAGCAAACCGGCTATTTCATCGAGCGCGACAGTCTCGGCCAGCGCCGGGAGGACGGGCTCTGGGCTTGGCCGTTGCACATGGCCGAGAAGAGCTGGTGCGCAATGAAATCCTTCACCGAGGCCTTCTCCCGCGCAGCCTCCCTCTACGGGGTCGCGACTGGTGCGGAGCTTGCGCAAACGCTGAAGGTCGCGCGCTCCGAAATCGCGCCGTGGCCACAGGCCGCCAAGCCCGCTTATCGCACCGTCCCGCCAGTCCCGGGCGTCTTGCATCCGAAGAGGGAAATCCCCATCTTCATCGAACCGCGCTCCGCGCAGAAATCCTTGAACGGTCAAGGTTTTCAGGGCTCGGACGATGTGTGGCGCATCCGCTCGAAAACGGGCGCGCGCCCGTTTTCGACAACCCCGCGTAACCGTTCCGACCGCATGGGTCCCCTGCAAGATCCCGCCCTTCCCTGGCGGGCGCCGCAGCGGATTCGCGAAACCGGAACGACGCTTGTCCGGCTGCTTCAGGCGGCCTTGACACTACGGTGAGGACTATGCCGAGCTTCGGCCTTGAGGAGACGATGCGCTACGAGGCGAATGCCTTTCGGAACGATCTCTCGGAAGCGGAGAACATCGCACCCGAGACGGCGGACGAATTCGCGCAGCAGGTGATCGAGACGATCTGCCATGCCAGCGTCACGCCGGCCATCGGCCGCCGCACCTTCGAGCGCTGCATGCGCGCGCTCGATTGCGGCTCGACGGCCCGGGTCGGCTTCCGTCATCCGGCGAAGGCCGAGGCCATCGATACGATCTGGCGCGAGCGCGAAAGCCTGTTCGAAGACTACAAGGCCAGTGCGGACAAGCTGCACTATCTCGCGACGCTGCCTGGAATCGGACCGGTGACGAAACATTCCCTCGCCCGCCGGCTCGGCGTCTACGCGCTGCAGGCCGAACGAGCGGTTGCCTGACACGAACAACAAGAAGAGGTATCGACCCATGGCCAAGCTCCGCGCAAGCGATGTCGGTTTCTGCGTTGTCGACGACAACGCCAACGTGATTGCGGACAACCTCGTCCACCGCATCCGCGAGGCGACTGCCGAGATGGAAAGCCAGGTCAACAGGCTCTACCGGGGACGGCAGGCTTACGACCTCGAAGACGGCACCAAGCTCGATCTCGACAGAGCCATCGAGCAACTCACCTACATGGCGCGCACCCTGCGCGAGGTTCAGGGCGAGCAGTCGAAGGTGGTGTATCTGCAGGCTGCCGAGTGATGCTTACCTGAGCAGCTCTTGCTTTCGAATAGCGGTGATCCTGTCACCGCTATTTTTGTTTGTCGGCGTTACATCTTCTCAGCCAAGCAGAACAACACCAGCGGCGCATGGCGGTACCAGCGGTTCAGCCAATCGTGCGCGCGGGCCATCTCCTCGCTAGGCCGCGGCTCCGCAATCTTCACAATCTTAAATCCTGCCTCGCTGACGGCATTGATATAGTCGGAGAGGGTTCGCGGGAATCGCGGCACTTCGAACGGCTGATCGCAGGCCGGAAGTTCGGCCGTGTGAGGACGTCGGCCGAAACGCCAATATTCCACGAAGGGCTCCTTCTCGAAATACCGGCCGATGCGGAGTCCGACATGGTTGCCCTCCCCGTCGTTCAGCCATCGGATTGCAGGCGTGATGAAGCAAGGGTGCAGCACGCTGAAACACAGACTGCCACCGGGTCTAAGCACGCGGGAGCAGGCCTGAATCGCAGCCGGCAGGTCAGGCCCATCCATGAGCGCCAGCGTGGACAGCGCGCAATCAAACTGCGCGTCCGCGAAGGACGAGAGGTCACTGAAGGAGCTGATATGGTAAGCAATGCCGAGAGGTTCCTCTTCCTCCCTCTGCCAGGCTCGCGCGATCATCTCGGCCGAGATGTCGACGCCGGTCATCGAGCCCCCAAGCTTTGCGAAGCGGCGTGTATTGGAGCCCTCGCCGCAACCCAGATCGATGACCCGCCGCCCTGCGATGTCCGGCATGAAATCTAGGAAAGCGGGAAACGTATAAAGCTCGCGATAGAAGTCGAAGCCTGACCGCACTTCCTCCGTCCAGAAAGCGGCATTGCGGTTCCAGGCGGCCGCGACTGCCGCCTCATCCAATGTCTTCTCGGCCATGGCAGCCCCCGAAGCTAGAGCATCGGACCCAAAGGTGGACCCACTTTTGGGATCAAATCCGATGCTCCTTCCCTTGGCTGGCGCATCGTTGAACGCGGAAAACCGGATCCACTTTTCCGCACGATGCGCTAAGCCTCAATCTTTAACTCCAATCCCGGTTCTCCGGCAATGCAAGCACCCAGCCCACAATCCCTCCGGAAGCCCCCGGGCTCTTGTGTTTCACGTGGAACAAAGATAGAACAATAGGTGATGCCCGCCATGGGCAGGAGTGTGCAACCGACCTGAAAACGGGGGCGTCCAGAATGCCTCGGCCGTTCAGGAGAGATGAAGTGGAGAGGCCGCTATGGCTGGCAGTGTGAACAAGGTGATATTGGTCGGCAATCTGGGGCGGGACCCTGAGGTGCGCCGGCTGTCGAACGGGGAGCCGGTGGTGAACCTGCGCATTGCCACGTCCGAGACCTGGAAGGACAAGGGCACGGGCGAGCGCAAGGAGAAGACTGAGTGGCACTCGGTGGTGATCTTCAACGAGAACCTCGGGCGTGTGGCGGAGCAGTATCTGAAGAAGGGCTCGAAGGTGTACATCGAGGGCCAGCTGCAGACGCGCAAGTGGCAGGACCAGAGCGGGGTCGAGAAGTATTCGACCGAGGTGGTGCTGCAGCGTTTCCGCGGCGAGCTGACGATCCTGGACAGCCGCGGCGGCGGTGGCGGCGCGTCGGAGTACGGCGACGAGGAGCAAGGCCAGATCGCACGCGGCGGCGATTTCGGACGCTCCTCCCCGATGGAGCGCCGGCCCGAGCCGGCAGGATCCTCCCGCCACGGCGATTTCGACGACGACATCCCGTTTTAAACAATGAGCCATCCGAAAATCCGGGCCTCGTGCCCGGATTTTTTGTGCCGGCTCCGGTCAATCCTCATGCTTCGGCAGAGGCCTTGCGTGCCGGATGCCGCGAGCGCTGCGCCCGCTCGATCTCGCGCAGCTTGCGCGCTCTCTCCTGCAATTCATCCCGGCTCGGCCACCACCAACCCCGGTTGGACCTGAGATCCGGGTCGCCGTCGCTGCGGACGGGCCGGGTCCGGTAGATCTCCGGCAGTGCCGGCATCCGCCATCGCGCCCACACGTAGCGGGACATGTCCGTCTCGATCTGCGGGTAGACCTCTCCAGCTGCCGGATCGTCGATGAGGTCGCTCTCGATCTCCTCGAAGACCACGACGCCCCATTGGAGGGTCGCCAACGGGAAGCCAAGCGGCGGAAGATCGTCGCCCGGCACCGGATAGCGCCTGCGGCGGCGTTCGGCCTGGACCCGGCTTGTCTCCTCCGGCACGGCCGCCTTGCGTTCTTCACGCCGTCTCTTCCGAGCCTCGGGCTCGTTGCGCTGCGCCGCCTCCTCGATCTCGGGCCAGCGCGCCTTCAGCTCCTCGTAGGAGCGGAACGGCACGCGCCAGATCCTCTCCTCGGAATCCCAATGGGCCCAGGGGATCTGGCGCAGTGCCTCGACGACCGTGCGTGAATAGGGCGTGCGCACCTTCAGGTCGTCGGCGACGGTCAGATAGGGACTCTCCAGAGGATCGAAGATGTATGCGTCCCGCCCCTTGGCATCGGCGTGGCGATCGAGGGTCTCCAGCTCCTGCGCCATCCACGCCTCGAGCCGCTGCACGGCGGTGGTTCCCCGCACGAACCAGCGCTGTTCCGCTCCCCGCCACCGGGCGCGCGGAAAGCGCTCGCGGAACCGCCGCACGAGATCGCGGTCATAGGGAAAGGCCGCATAGGCGCCCGGCCGCTCGGCGTCGTCGGAGGGATCGACCCGAAAGGCGAATGCAATCTCCATCGCGACCGGCTCTCCAGTCTCCAGTGCTCCCCTGCAGGCACAACATTCTGTCAGGGGAATGGATCCGGTCCAGCCTCGCAGATGCAAAACTCCTCACGCCTCATCGGCGGGCGTGGCACCGCGTGAGGACGCCGGAGAGAAGCCGGTCTTAGGCTCTATACCGTTATCGGCAATACAGGTTGCCGGCGGCATCCCGAAAGGTGCCTCGCGGACAGGGGCTGCGTGGGGCGGTCGCGGCGCCGACGACAGCGCCGCCGGCCGCGCCGACCGCTGCTCCAGCCAAGGCTCCGCTCGTCCGGCCTGTGGCCGCTCCGCCGACCGCGGCGCCGGCGAGGCCGCCGACGACTGCGCCGCCAGCAGCGCGTTCGCCCGAGGTGTTGCAAGCGGCCATGGAAAGCACCACCGCACCCGCCGCGACGGCTGACATGATCTTCCTCATCGCACTTCCCTCCCGTGTTTCACAACGTAGGCTCGCTATGGGACCAGAATGAGACACAGCTTCAACCGCCCGTTTGCTTTTGACCATCCGGTGAATCCCCTGTTTCCGGCGGTATAAAGCGGGATCTCACGGGTCGGCGACAAGCAGGACGTGACCGGGTTTTATCTGTCGGCGACGGCTTCCCGATCCAGGTTCGGGTGGAATTTCAGCCCGGCCTCATGACAATCCCGGTCCCGGCTCGGGGTTAGACCCGATGGACCTCGTCGGCCGATGCGACCATTCAGGCCTTTCTTGCACATCGTTATTTCACGATGCGTTTGATCGAATGAGGATTATATTGAAGGCGGATGGTGGCGAGGGTCTTCGATAGAGGAGGGTTCCATGGCGATATCGTTGGATGCTGCAGCGGAGGTGTTTCGCGAAGCGATGCGCGACGCCGTCAAGCGTTACTCGCTGTGGTACCTTGTCGAGGGGCTGCTTCTGATCGCCGCCGGGTTTCTGGCGATTATCTATCCGGTGTTTTCCTCGACGGCAGTCGTCGTGCTTCTCGGCTGGCTGCTGGTGATCAGCGGCCTGGTGCAGGGGCTCAGTCTCATCAGTGCGCGGCACGTACCGCATTTCTGGCTGCAGCTCATCTCCATCTGCCTTGCCATGCTGATCGGCTTCCTCTTCTTGCGTGACCCGGCGCAGGGAATGGCGACGATCACGCTTCTCCTCATCGTCTTCTTCATGATGGAAGGCATTTCGAAGGTCGTCTTCGCCTTGACCATCCGGCCGTTCCCCAATTGGGGCTGGGTGCTGGGAAGCGGCATGGTCGGCATCCTGCTGTCTCTCGTGCTCTGGGCCTATCTGCCAGTGACATCCGTATGGCTGCTGGGATTTCTGCTTGGTCTCAATCTGATCAGCGTCGGTACGGCCATCGCCTATCTCGCCTGGAAGGTGCGGACGAGCTGACGATAGACTGTCAAAGAGCCGGTTAGAACCGCCAGATCAATGGCACGAGGAAGACCGATACGACGAAGAACCAGATGAGCAGAGGCAGTCCCAGCTTCCAGTAATCGCCGAACGCATAACCTCCCGGGCCCATGACCATCAGGTTCGTGGGCGTTGCGATGGGAGTTAAGAAAGCTCCAGCCGCGGCCACAGCGGTGCTCATGAGAACGGGACGGGGCGAGATCCCCATGCTTGTCGCGGCTGCAACACCGATGGGGATGACGATCAGCGCGGTCGCGGTGTTGCTGATCAGCTGGCCAAGGATCGCGGTGAGCATGAAGAGACCAGCGAGCAAGGCATAGGGTCCGGCATTGCCGATCACGTAGACGAGTCCTTCGGCCATAAGCTGGGCTGCTCCTGTCTCCACCATTGCTATCGACAGCGGCATCAAGGCGCCGACGAGAATTACCGTCGTCCAATCGACGGCGCGATAGGATTGCTCGACAGTCAGGATGCGCGAAAGGACGATGGCACCCGCGGCGAGGAGACCGGCCACGGCCGGTGGCACGAGGCCGGTCGCAAGCAGAATGACCATGCCCATCAGGACAGCGATCGCCTGATATGCTCCCGGTCCAAGGGGCACGGCCTGGCGTCGCACGAGCTCGGGCGAGTTCACCACCAGCACATCCGGATCGCTGAGATGAAGATCGAGAGCCTTCCAGGTTCCCTGAAGCAGCATAGTGTCGCCCGCACGCAACGCGATGCCACTCCGGTCGGACTTCGGATTGCCGCTATCGATCTTGGCTCCGGCCCGTTGCATCGCGAGAACGATGAGATCGCCGCTATCGGTAACCATTCCCGGAAACACTGTTTGCCCGACGAGACCCGAGCGGGGCGGGATCACGACTTCGGCCAGACCGGAACGGCGGTTGAACAGGGTTTCTTCGCCTTGGCCGGAAGGCGCATCCTCACGAAACGACAGATGCATCTGCGCAGCGAGCGATGCTGCCGCCTCGGCACTTCCACGCAACAGCATGTGATCGCCATCCATCAAGGTCCGGCGAAGCGGAGCGGCGCTCTCGCCCTCCTGGACGGCGACGAGCTGTACGCCCGGAAAGGACGAGAGATCGATGTCGGACGGGGAAAGACCCACATAGGGCGAGGTCGCGCGCACCCGCATCTGGAAAATGCCGTCGGCGAGACCGTATTGCTCCACCAGCGTCTTGGCATGACGACTGAGATCGGCCGGCATCTTGGCACCGTTGCGCTGGGGGAGAAGACGTTCGCCGAAAAGGACGATGATCGCCATCGTGCCAGCGAGCAGAGGAATGCCCACGAGGGCAAACTCGAAGAAACCGAACTCACCGACGCCAGCCTCGAATCCAGCCTCCGAGACGAGGACGTTCACCGGCGTGCCGGTCAGCGCAAGCATCGATCCCGCATGGGCGGAAAAGACGAGCGGCATCAAGAGCTGCGACGATTTCCGCTTGAGACGAACCGCCATGACGACCACGACAGGCAGCAGAGCGGCAACTGCCCCGTTGACGCTGATCATGGCGGTCAGCACGGCCACGAGGCTCATGGTGAGAAGAAGAAGGCGCGTCCGGCTCTCCGCCCCCGCACCCCGGATCAGAAGTTGACCGGCCCAGGCCGTGACGCCGGTGGTCTCGAGACCGGCGCTGACGATGAAGAGGCAGGCGATGAAGATGACGGCCGGGTCGCCGAAACCGCTCAATGCCTGGCCCAGAGTGAGAACCTGCGTCGCCCACAATGCCAACGCTGTCGCCATGGCGACGATGACGACCGGCAGCTTGTTCCAAATGAACAGGACGACGACGGCAGCGATGATGGTGGCGATATAAGCTAAGGGACTCAATCGCTCATCTCCTCATGAGACCGTCTGGACGCGTCACCGAAAAACATTGCAGAGAATATTCGGAGCATGAACCGGCGAACGGCGTCCGGGTCGAATGGCTTGATGTGGACGCCCACCTAGTCGTCGATTGTGGCCAACAGCAGCGCGAGGCGGCACCCGGTCGCGAATTCCGGCAGGTTGACGTATTCCTTGATCGTATGGATCTCCGCCTGGCCGGCGCCGATGGTGACGGTGGGGACACCGTGCTTGTCGAGCCAATTGGCATCGAGGCCGCCGTTCGAGAACAGATAATTGGGCTTGAGGCCGAGCATGGTCATCGCCCTCGTCGCGCGCTGCACCACGGGCGACGTCTCGTCCAGATTGAACGGCGGGTAGGACGGGGTATGCGTGAAGGTGACCTTGGCCATCTCGCCTTCATCATCCTTCACCTCTCCCCTAGCCTTCTGAAAGGCCTGTTCGAAGCCCTTCGCGATCGCCTCGGCGAAGGCGGATGTCGGGCTTCGCGCCTCGCCCTTGATGAAGACGTAATCGGTCACGACATTGGTGGCATCGCCGGCAGCCTTGCCGTCCTTGCCGCCGAAGATGCCGACATTGCTGGTGCCGCGGCCGCCGGCCTTCGCCACCTTGCCGAACCAGCCGTCGCGCTTCGCCTCGGCGAGAGCGACGGATCCGACCAGGGTCGCGGAAATGCCCTTCTCGGGCGCGACGCCCGCATGCGAGGCCTTGCCGGTGATCTCGACCTCCCAATTCTCCTGGCCGACCGCCCCGACGATCAGATCCGACGGGTCCTGGCCATCGACGTTGATGCACATTACGGCGCCGCCGAGATCGGCGGGATCGAGCTCGCGTGCGCCGTGCAGGCCGCTCTCCTCGCGGACCGTGAAGAGCAGCGTGATCGGCGGGTGCGGCAGGTCATGCTTCAGGAGCGTCTCCGCGAGGACGACGAGAATGGCGCAACCCGTGCGATTGTCGCCGCCAAGCGCCGTCGTGCCATCCCCGACGATCCGGTCGCCCTCGCGCCTCGGCTTGGCGCCGGCGCAGAGCGGCACGGTGTCGAGATGGGTCGAGAACAGCAGCCGCGCTCCCGGCCGCGTTCCGGGCAGATCGACGATCAGGTTGCCGGTTTCCGTCGGGACGGGAATGCGCCTGTGCGCTTCGTCGAAGCGGATTGCGGACGCCGGCACGCCGGCCGTCTTGAGCGTGTCGGAAACGGCCGCCGCGATGGCGGCCTCCTGTCCGGTGACGCCCTCGACCGATAAAAACCGCATCAGGTGATCCTCCGCGGCGGCGACATCAAGGGGAATCGCAGTGCTGCTCATCGTCTTATTCCGTTGCTTGCGGTTGCCTTGCTCCGACAGGGGCCGGTCGGCCCTTGGCATCGGCTCATAGTCCCCATGGGAGCCCGAGCATCTGCCAGATGGCGAAGAGGGCAGTCCAGAGAATGAAGATCCACACGACATAAGGAAGCATCAGCGATACGACAGTGCCGACGCCTGCGAACCGGTCGTACTTTTGTGCGAAGCCGACAACGAGCGCGAAATAGGCGTTCAGCGGCGTGATCGCATTCATCGGCGAGTCACCAACGCGATAGGCTGCGAGCACTGCTTCCGGCTCGACCCCGAGCTTCATGAGCAATGGCACGAAGACCGGAGCGAAGATCGCCCATTTGGCGATGGCGCCGGTCAGCAGCAGGTCGATGATCGCGACGACGACAATGAAGCCGAGCAGCAGCGGCAGCGCGCCGATATTGGCGGCCTGCAGAGCCCCCGACAGGCTGAGCGCCATCACCGTGCCCATGTTGGTGTAGGTGAAATAAGCGACGAACTGGCTCAGGACGAAGAACAGGAAGATCGTGCCGCCGAGATTCCTGATCGACTTCTCGATCGCCGCGATCACCTCGGGCAGCGTCTTCAGCGTGCCGGCGCCGATGCCGTAGGTCCAGCCCGTGACGAGGAACGTCAGCATGATCAGCGCGATCAGCCCGTTCATGAACGGCGAGTTGCCGATGAGCTCCCCGGTGTCGGAATTGCGCAACGGTGCCCCCGAAGGAAGGGTCAGGAGGCAGAAGACCGCGATCAGTCCGAGCAGTCCAAAGCCGGCGAAACGCAGGCCGCGCGACTCCTGCTCCGACAGGACGGCGCCCTGCTCGGTCGTGGTTCCTTCCGCCGCGAGATTCGGATCGTAGGCCCCCAGGCGGGGCGCGATCACGCGGTCGGTGATGAAGGCGATGACAACGGTGAGGAACAGCACCGAGGCGAAGGAAAACCACACATTCGCGGTGAGGCCGATGGAACGGTTGGGATCGACGAGATGAGCTGCGTCGTTGGTGAATTCGACGAGCACGGCGTCGAGCGGCTTGATCAGCATGTTGACGGTAAAGGCGGCGGCCACGGCAGCAAAGCCAAGCGCGAGGCCGGCGAGCGGATTCCGTCCAACCGCCAGATAAGCGATGCCGGCGAGCGGGATCAGGACCAGATAGCCGGCATCGGCGGCGATGCTGGAGATGATGCCGACGAAGGACAGGATATAGGTCAGCGCCCAGTGCGGCGATACGATGACGAGCTTGCGGATCAGCGCGGTGACGAGACCGGATTCTTCCGCCACCCCGGCGCCGATCATCGCGGCGATCATGAGCCCGACCGCGGTGAAGCTCATGAAGTTCGGGATCAGCGACGCGTAGATGAAGCGGATGCCGTCGGTGTTGAGCAGGCTGCGGATCTCCGTGGTCGCGGTCTCGACCTGGTGCGTGTCCGGGTTGATGCGTTCGTAGGAGATGGCCGCTCCGAACAGGCTGAGCAGGGCGGAGAGCACGACGACGATAGCGATGAGGATCAGGAAAATGACCACGGGATGGGGAACCATGTTCCCCACTCGTTCGACACCGTCGAGAAACCGCTGCATGGCGGTCTTCGATGCGGCTTCCGTGCTGCTCGTCATGATTAGCCCTTGAGCCAAAACGATCCCACGGCAGGGGATCAAGACACTCAGCTGTGCTTACAAGTCGGTTACCCAGCAACACTCAGCACTGGCGGATCTAAATCGTTCGTCTTTTAAAATGGCGTGTGTATTGAGACGGAAATCACGACCCGATAAGGAGAAACCGTTGTCTCCTACGGACAAAATGCCCTGTACCTGGATCACTAAGTGCCCGAATATGGTCCTTTTCCTACAGGTTGACAAGCAATAAAATCTTCGAGTGCTGCAAGGAGCAGGTCGTTCTGCGATCTTCGACGCTATAGCAACCGGGAGAGACAAAGTGGATCGACCTCAAACTCCCTTGGACGAAGCGCATCGCGTAGCATCTGACTTTTTCTCCGTGCAATGGGCTTGGATTGTCCTCGTGATTCTAAGCCTGTTGGGAGCGGTTTATGTCGCCAAGGCCGTTATCGCCCCTGTTGCTTTCTCATTGTTCCTCATCGCGATGGTCTGGCCGTTGCAGGCGCGTCTCCAAGCCCATGTTCCACGCCTTATCGCCTTGGCCATCAGCATCATGGTGCTCGTGGTGGCATTCAGCGCCTTCGCCTCGCTCGCCGTCTGGGCCTTCGGCCGCGTCGGGCGTTGGGTGATCTTCAACTTGAGTCAGTTTCAAGCGCTTTATAATCAAGTGACGCTTTGGCTCGAGAACCATGGGGTTGTGATGGCAGGCCTCTGGGCCGACCACTTCAACGTCCGCTGGGTCGTAAGCTTCGCACAGAGATTGACCGGTCAGGTGAATACGACCCTGAGCTTCTGGCTGGTCGTTCTCGTCTACGTGATCCTCGGCCTGCTCGAGGTCGAAGGGACGGTCAGGAAGATCGGGTCTCTCCCGAGCCGCCGCGCCGCACGCATTCTGCTCTCCGGCAGCGCGGAGACGGCCCTCAAGATCAGGCGATACATGATTGTGCGAACCCAGATGAGCATTCTGACCGGCGCGCTCGTCTGGGGCTTTGCGATGCTCTCCGGCTTGCCGCTCGCCCAGGAATGGGGAGTGATTGCCTTCACCTTGAACTACATCCCGTTCATCGGTCCTTTTATCGCGACCTTGTTTCCGACCTTGCTGTCGATGGTCCAGTTCGAAACCTGGCAGGCCGTCATCGTGGTTTTCGCCTGCCTGAATGTGATTCAGTTCGTGGTCGGAAGCTACATCGAGCCGCGCCTTTCCGGCAGCGTTCTGGCGATGTCGCCCTTCGTCGTCCTGTTCTCGATCTTTCTCTGGACATTCCTGTGGGGTTTGCCGGGAACCTTCATCGGCCTGCCGATCACGATTGCGATCCTTACGTTCTGTGCTCAGGATCCAGCGACCCGTTGGCTGGCGGTTCAGTTCGGTCCGCCGGATGAAGGGGACCTGCCCGCTCCCGACCCTGCTCGCCTCGAAGGCTGACCTTCAGCCGCTCCGGTACCGCGAGTCGTACCTTACCGTCATTGGCTGCGAGGGTATGAACGAAGAAGGAAACCTCGCCGTTCCTGGCCGGGTACATCACGGGAGAGGAGGCTGAGACAATGCGAACGCCGCCGCATTGTCCGATCCATTCGGTATGCCGGTGACCGTGAAACACGATCACTCGTTCGGCGAGGGGCCGCAATTGCCGCACGAACCAGGATCCATTGATGAGAGCGGTCCCGATGCGCTCGGAGAATGCTTTTGCCGGTGTGGGATACTCCACGAGATGGTGATGGAGCGCCACGATCCATCCGGCGCGCGGATATTGCTTCATGGCGGCATCGAGGGCCTGTGCTTGAAGCACCGACACGATCCCTAAGGCGTTCGTGAAGGAAAAATGCGCTTCCGCATTCGAATTGAGCAGCACCACGCCGAGCCCATCCTCCACCGAAGGTGGAACGATCATCGGAAAGGCGTCGTCCCAGACCTCGACCAGTCGATGCGACAGCCGGATTCCGCCCAGATCCGCAAAGGCGTCGATATCGTCCCGATAGGGACGCAGACTCTCCGTTACGGAGGGGCCGAATCGGCCCGTCCGAGAATCGAAGCACAGAGCCTTGTCACCCTGCAGGGCCTCGATGGCAGACAGGGTGCGCAGCTGGCGAAGCCGTTTCCCAGGGCTCGTCGGCAGTTCGAGCCGGGCCGGATTGGCGCGGTCGACGACATTCACGTCATGGTTTCCGGGAAGGATCAGGATGCGCTCGGCGAGACGGGGGTGAGCCGCGACGGCGTCGAGGAATTCGGCCCATTCTGCGGATCGTCCCGCATCCGTCATATCGCCCGTGATCAGAACGAGATCCAAGGGCTGATCGTCGTGGAAGGCTTCCAGCTGATCGAAGACCCGACGCACTCTCTCGTTGCCCTGAGGCCCTGTCCGCCCGCTTTCGATCCGGAACCCGTACCGCTCCCCGACCACGTGAAGGTCGGAAAGATGTGCAACGCGCCATGTGCGAGACCCGGACGGGATCTCGTCGAAAGCCATCAGATCGGCCGGCCGGCCCATCGCGCCGTCCGCCAGCGCCCAGACGAGCGCGGCGACCATGACATAGCACCCGACGATGACGACGGCATTTGCCAGGACAGGAACAATCAGGTGGAGCGGCGCCATCAGGTCTGCCGCGTCGCCGACCCAGCGTGATGCGGGCCAGGCAAGGGTCACGCACCAGACGGACAGAGCACTGACCAGGATGCCGCCTCCGATCGCAGCCGCCGCGTAAAGCTGTGTGCGACGGCGAGGACCGAGATTGGGAGCGAGCTTGACGCCGATGTGCCTCAGCCCCTCTCGGAAAAGAGCATAGATCGGTTGGATGGCCAGTGCATTGAGCGACCAGAAGCTCTGCTCGGCCACACGCAGCACGGGCCTGCCGCCGAACCAGGCAAGGGCGACGAGACCGACGGCGATCAGCAGGGACCAGAATCCCGCAAGCGCCGCCGCAACCCTTCCGGGTATCGTGGTTGCCCATCCCAGAACGACCAACGGCGCAAGGCCCAGCAGGACGGCAGGCAGGCCGATCAGCATGATCCAGGCCAGGAGGAGCTTCGGAAGACTGATTTCCGCGAGGAGACGTCCACCGATGGCGACAAGGGATCGGCTCTTGGTGCTGGCAATATCATCCTCCGCATCTCCGAGGCGGGGATCTATCAGCAAGGGCTGCCATCCATGCAACGACGCTGGGCGAGTCGGATCCTGGTCCTCCGGGTCACCCTCGCCTCGGAAGCCGCCGCCTTCGATGGTCTGCGCGTCGATCGGCATAGCCTAGCTCCGAGGCCGGCATCCAAGGCAATCATTGCTCCGCCTCAAGTCATCTCATGTCAAGGAGCCGGTCTTCTTCCCTTGCTTCGGGCTTCGATAGCGTTCAGGTGCCGCTTAAGCGAAACACTGAGGCACATGGGGGAGTTTTTCGCGGCCAATGAGGGTTTCACCCGATGGTCCCGCATGAAGGCTGTTGGTAGCCTACCCATCGCGCGAAGCGCAGCACTATCGACGTTTGAGGAGTGTAACCCATGGCTGAACTGGTGGTCGTCGGGTTCGACAACCCGACCGATGCGGATCGCGTCCTGACCGAGCTCACGCGTCTGCAGAAGGAGTATCTCATCGATCTCGAGGACGCCGTCGTGGCCATCCGAGGCCAGGACGGCGCAGTCCGCATCAAACAGAGCGTCAACCTGGTGAAGCTTGGAGCGACCTCGGGCGGCCTGTCCGGCGCGATGTGGGGCAGCCTCATCGGTCTGCTCTTCCTGAACCCGATTGCCGGATTCGCCATCGGCGGCGCCGTCGGAGCGGGCTCGGGTGCCCTGTCGGGGAATATGATCGACTACGGCATCAACGACGACTTCATCAAGTCGATCGGCGACACGCTCAAGCCTGAGACCTCGGCCCTGTTCCTGCTGATCCGCAAGTCACAGCCCGAAAAGGTTCTCGCCGAGCTGTCGGGATTCAAGGGGCGCGTGATCCGTTCCTCGCTGTCGCCGGAGCAGGAAGCCAAGCTTCAGGCTGCTCTCGAGAGCGCGCACCCGCCGAGCCCGAGTGAAGGCGTCGAGGCCGCGGGCGCCGTAGCGGCGCAGCCGAAGACCTGATGATTAACCCGCTCGGGACGGCAGCATCGACGGTGGCGCCGTCCCAAACGGCCAGGACTCATCGGCTCAGGCGGTGACGGGTCGCACAGGGTCGATCACATCAGGCAGGACGACATCTCATGGAAGCCGAACCATGGATTTGTTGAACCCGAGCGTGAAATCCGAAGTCTCCTTCGTCTCCACCGGACACCTGCCGGCGGCGGAGGATGTCAAGCGGCTCGTGGTCGACGCCCACGAGCGCTTTCGGTCTGTCGACCAGGGACAGGTCTCGCAGGTCTATCCGGCACTTGCGCGCGTTCCACGCGACCTTTTCGGGATTTGCGTCGTGAGTGCTCAGGGAAATGTCTATTCAGCCGGCGATGTCGAGCATGAGTTCACGATCATGAGTGTCTCCAAACCCTTCCTGTTCGCACTCGTCTGCGACCTGATCGGTGCGACGGAGGCCCGCGAGAGGCTGGGGGTCAACGCGACGGGGCACGCCTTCAATTCGCTTGCCGGCATCGAGCGCAATCCCGACGGGTGCACGAATCCGATGGTGAACGCAGGCGCGATCGCGACCACGAGCCTCGTGCCCGGCGAGAACACGGACGTGAAGTGGCGCTTCATCCACGAGGGGCTCTCCCGCTTCGCAGGCAGGGAGCTGTCGCTGAACGAGGAAGTCTACGCCTCGGCCTCGGAAACGAACTTCCGCAACCGCAGCATCGCTTGGATGATCGAGAGCGTCGGCCGCATCTACTGCGATCCCGCCGAGGCAACGGATCTCTACACACGCCAGTGCTCGCTCGACGTGAGCGCCAAGGACCTCGCGATCATGGGCGCGACTCTCGCCGACGGCGGCTTCAATCCGGTAACGCGGGAGCAGGTGGTCAGCCCCGATATCTGCCACTGCGCGCTCGCCGTCATGCTCACGGCCGGAATGTACGAGACCTCCGGCGACTGGCTCTACGAGATCGGCCTGCCGGGCAAGAGCGGCATCGGCGGCGGCATCGTCACGGTCTCCCCCGGCAAGGGCGGCCTCGGCACCTTTGCTCCGCCGCTCGACGAAGCCGGCAACAGCATCAAGGGGCAATTGGTGGCGCAGTTCCTGTCGCAGCGCCTCGGCCTCGATCTGCTCGTCTCGGTGCCGCAGACTTGAGTGCGCTCCGCCATTCCTCTGCATCCCTTCAGGCCGGTCAATCACGAGGACATCGATGACAGGCACAACGACCGTCAACCATGTGCATGCCGGCGAGAAGGCATCCTGGATCCCCATGATCGCCATTGCGCTCGGCCAGGCGATCATGTCGTTCAATGTGTCATCCCTGCGTGTTGTGCTGGGAGGCATGGTGGAGAGCTTCGGCGTTCCGCCGACCACAATCGCCACCGGCATCGTGGTCTATTCCATGTTTGCGAGCCGTCTTCGGAATTACCGTCAGGGAGAGATCCCCTTCGAATAGCGGGAGGTTGTCCATGTTTTCGTGCGTGTCCGCCGACCAAGCCGACATTTCCGGCCCTTCGAGCTGCTCCTGTTGCCAGCCGCAACTTCAGGCCGTCGCGCGTCGGATCGACAGGGACCTCTCCAGGCGCGGGTTCATCGCCGGGGCGGGTGCCTCGCTCGCCTCGCTCGGGTTTACCCGGCCGGCCGGTGCGCAACCGGCTTCGCCTCGCCCCACACCCCCGATCGTGTTTGCAAACTTCCAGCTTTTCGATGGAAGGTCAAAAGTTCTTCGAGAAGGCCTTCGCATCCTTGTCGAGGGCAATCGCATCAAGCAGCTCGCCAGCGGCGATCCGCCTCCGCCGGACGGCGCGCGGATGATCGATTGCGGCGGGCGCGTCCTGATGCCGGGCCTGATCGACGCACACTGGCATGCGGTCTTCGCGGCGCTTCCGGTCGCCACGCTGTTGACGGCGGACATAGGCTATATCTTCCTTGCCGCGAGCGCAGAGGCCGAGCGAACGCTGATGCGCGGCTTCACCACCGTCCGGGATCTCGGCGGCCCTTCCTTCGCGCTGAAGCAGGCCATCGACGACGGGCTCGCGACCGGGCCGCGCATCTATCCCTCCGGCGCCATGATCACGACGACCGGCGGCCACGGAGACATGCGATCTCTGTCCGACCTGCCGAGGAGTCCGGGCGGTCCACTGAGCTTCATGGAGCAGACGGGCGCCGCCAATGTTGCGGACAGCGCGGACGAGGTCCGTTTGCGGGTGCGCGAACAGCTCTTCCAGGGCGCTTCCCAGATCAAGCTCGTGGGCGGCGGAGGCGTCGCATCGCCGCGAACCACATTGGACATGTTGACGTTCAGCGAGCCCGAGCTCCGTGCCGGCGTCCAGGCGGCGGGCGACCGAAACACTTACGCGGCGGTGCACGCCTATCCGTCTGCGGCGATCCAGCGGGCGATCGCTGCAGGCGCTCAGTGCATCGAGCACGGGCATCTGATGGACGAGGCCACCGCCAGACTCATGGCGGACAACGGCATATGGCTCAGCACGCAACCATTCGTCAGCGATGAGGATACGCCTCCGCTGGCCGGGCAAAGCCGGACGAACCTGCTGCAGGTGATCGCGGGCACCGACTCGGTTTACACACTTGCGAAGAAGCACAAGATCAAGACCGCCTTCGGTTCGGATCTCCTGTTCTCCAGCACGATTGCAGAGCGGCAGGGCATCATGCTGACCCATCTGGCCCGCTGGTACGACAACGCCGATATCCTCACGATGGCGACATCCGGCAACGCCGAGCTGTTGGCGATGTCCGGCCAGCGCAACCCCTACCCCGGAAAGCTTGGAGTCATCGAAGAAGGAGCGTTTGCCGATTTGCTGGTGAGTGACGTCAATCCCCTTGACGACATCGCGCCTGTCGCCAATCCGGACAAGACCTTCCTGGTCATCATGAAGGACGGAACGGTGTACAAGAACACGCTGCCGGGCTAGAGCATCGGACCCAAAAGTGGACCCACTTTTGGGATCAAATCCGATGCTCCTTCCCTTGGCTGGCGCATCGTTGAACGCGGACCCAGCGGGCCGCGCAAGCGAAAACCGGATCCACTTTTCCGCACGATGCGCTAGCGGGCTCTTGCTCGACCCAGTGGAACGAGGTCGATGTGTGCCGGATTAGGCATGTGATCCAGCATAGCCCCGTTGGCCGCGTCCAGAACAAGGCCTAACGATCCACCGGGGAGAACCGCGTTCCCGATCACGCCGGGAGCGGCTTTCTCGGTGAGTGTCGATTTCACGAGCAATGAGCCGGATCGGTATCCTTTGGCTGAAGCGTGGGCCGTGAACTCCGTCTTGCGACTGACTTTCACAACGCACGGCGACCGAGGGCAATCGTGCCCGAGCGAAGTCCAGATACGTGCCGAGGCTGGTGTCGCGCTGATGGTCACGGTTTCCTCGACTCCACGAGTGATCGTATTGCACGCCGTCAGAGACAGAACCGCTGCGACTGCACGCCCGAGAACCCTTATTTGCATGGATCATCCTTATTGCCAGTTTGGCTGCTACGGTTCCGCTGCCGTAATCAGGTAGCGCTCACAGCGACCTCTGCCAGGGCTGCTCCTCTTGAAGCGAATTTGCTCATCCCAAGGCCGTAAGGACATTTGTCGACTGAACGATGCCGTCCGACCTCTGCTCCAAATGTCGTTTCCCGGCACTCCTCGGACCAACGAGCTTGGACCAATTCGCCGCTAGTGACCTGACATTTGTTGAGCGGCCGGAATGTGTAAGTCTGTGGCGCCCCACTCAGGAATGGTGATCCCTCGGCATCCGATCTGTCAATTATAGGGAGATCAAGAGTGACCGCGTTGGCTGAAAAGCCGAACGATACTTGGTCAGAGTTGGACGGAAGAGCCACATAAGTGCAATGGGCAGCGCCCAGAAGAGGACTGGGGTAGCGCACTCTCAAAGCGCTTGCGTGACAAGAGTTCCAACCTGCCGCCTACCGCCGGTGTATACCGGTCGCAACCCGTCGTGCCGTCATGTGACCCGTGAACAACAGGCTGCAACTTTGCGCAGGCCAGGCGGCCCGCCGTCTATCGCCCCGAACGGAATTCTGCTTGATTTATCGTGGGCGGGCTGAGGAGTTCGGACGGAGCATCTCATGGCTGAACGACGCTCGACCTGCGGGCTGTTGGGATTGTGGCTGGCGCTCGCCATGTCCCCGGGCTTCGGAAGCTCTCTCGCCTTCGCTCAGGAGCAGCACGAGGCAAGCACGAGCGATCTCGCCAAGGCGGCGCAGAACCCCATTGCCGACATGATCAGCGTGCCCTTCCAGAACAACTTCAACTTCCATGTCGGCCCGCACAACCAGCTTCAGGACATCCTCAACATCCAGCCCGTCATTCCGATCACACTGGACCGGGACTGGAACCTGATCACGCGCTGGATCACGCCGGTGATCTCGCAACCGCCGCTGACGGTGACGGGCGAGCGCGAGTTCGGCCTCGGGGACATCAACCCGAGCTTCTTCTTCTCGCCCAAGCTGCCGACGCACGGCATCATCTGGGGCATCGGCCCGACCTTCGTGTTCCCGACCGGCACCGACAAGACCCTCACGGCCGGCAAGTACTCGGTCGGTCCGACCTTCGTCGCCCTGACGATCCAGGGCCCCTGGGTGCTCGGCGTGCTCGTCAACAACGTCTGGTCCTTCGCGGGCAAGAGCAACCGCGGTCCCGTCAACCAGATGACGCTTCAGCCCTTCGTGAACTACAACCTGCCCGGCGGCTGGTACCTGACGTCGTCGCCGATCATTACCGCCGATTGGGAAGCCGACGACGGCGACCGCTGGACCGTGCCGGTCGGAGGCGGCTTCGGGCGCGTGTTCAAAATCGACCGCCAGCCCGTCAACATGGTGCTCGAAGCCTATTACAACGTCGCAAGGCCCACCGGCGGCGCCGACTGGCAACTCAGGGCCCAGGTGCAACTCCTGTTCCCGAAATAGGCGCAGTCGATGGGCGAGGCCCTCCTGAACGGATCCCGTTCGAGCATGAGAAAGTATCGGCGGTCGGATTGCGCGGGCCATCTTCCGGAGAACCAACACGACGCGCGTGGCCGTTCACGCTATTTCAAATGAAGAATGACCGAACCTTCCGACACTTTCGGTGCACTCGCGCCGATGTTCGACGCGTTGCCGCCGATCCAGTCCTTGGCTTTTTGGACGCTGTCATCCGCGCCTGCCTTGTCCTGACAGACCGTGACGGAGATGCCGCCATCAGCCGTGCGAACAAGAGAATAACTGACAAATCCCTTTACCGTCCGTATCAGGCTTTCGACATCCGACTTACGCTTCTCCAGCAGATCGAAGAGCTCCTTGGCTCCTTCACCAGAATAGGTTCTGACCACGGCGTGCATGGCTCTTTCCTCCGTTAAGCGTCTTCTGCGAATGACGCAGACGATTGCCCCCGGATCGCGCAGCCCACTGTGCGCTTTCGGACGGAAAGCGTCCACAACTATTGCTTATGGACAATGAAGGCAGCATAGCGTGCGCAAATCCATACACGGCCTTCGGCTAAATCGATGAACCGGAACCTCGCTTGACGGCACCGCACGGAGGTCAAACCCTGATCCGCCAAACGGGCGACAAGCAGACTTTTCCAATCCTGCGATCCGAAGGAGCGCGATGACGATCTTGCAAGTCGCCCGAGCACGGAGGTCGCCAGGATGGAGACGTTCATCGTTCTACGCTCAGCCTTCGGGCCGCTGCACGGTGCATCCGGTGTCCCGAATTGCCAAGGATACGTCGCGAACGGTCAAGCGGGAGGAGATGAATCTCTGTATTCTGGCTGCGGCTTGGGAGATCCGGGCTGGATCGGTGCGTCATTGAAGTGCATTCTAGCGCATCGTGCGGACCCGAAGGGCCGCGCCGAACGATGCGCCGGTGTAGGGAAGAAGCATCGGGCGGATCCCAAAAGTGGTGTCCACTTTCGGGTCCGATGCTCAAGGGCGTGTGCGGTGCGATCCCATGGCCCGCTTCCGGCCGCAGCGTCTGTCTCGTCGTGCGGGCCGTGCAGCCGGGACAAGGGATGCAAGGGGAGATGCAATGCCCATTCATACCGGTTATCGGAGCGCACCGGACAGCAAGATCTTCAGGCTCCTCGAAAGCGAAAAGAGGGTCTTGGGCCAGGTCGCAGCAGGCGTTCCGATCGCGAAGGTTCTCGAGGAGCTGGTGCTCGCGGTCGAGGCTGAGGCCAATGGCGAGTTGCTCGGATCCATATTGCTGCTCGACAAGCAGGGCCGGCATCTGCTGCACGGGGCCGCCCCGAACCTGCCGGCCGCCTACAATGAGGCGATCCACGGGGTGGAAATCGGCGAGGCCGTCGGGTCGTGCGGGACCGCCGCGCACCGTGGGGAGGCCATCTTCGTGACGGATATCGCGACCGACCCGCTGTGGGGCGCGGTTGCGGAGCTGCCGCTGGCGCACGGCCTGCGCGCATGCTGGTCGATCCCGATCAGGGGAGCGGACGGACGGTTGCTCGGGACCTTCGGCAACTACTACCGCGAGCCGCGGAGTCCGACGGCCGACGATCTCGAGGTGATCGCGCACGTCACCCATACCGCCGCACTCGTCATCGAACGCCACCTGTCCGATCAGGCCTTGCGCGAGAGCGAGCAGCGGTTCCGCGCACTCGTCGAGCTCAGCCCGCAGGTGGTCTGGTTCTGCGGGGCCGACGGTCAGATGACATATTGCAACCCGTTCTGGCACGCATTCTCGGGCCTCACTCTCGAGGAGACGCGCGACGGCGGATGGGCGAACGTCATTCATCCGGATCATCGCGACGGCATCGTCAGGCGATGGCAGCATGCGCTCGGCTCATTCACGGCCTTCGAGGTCGAGATCCCCTTCCGGCGGTCCGGCGACGGGGAATATCGCTGGTTCGTCGTCCGCGCGAGCCCCGTCCATGACGCGAACGGCGAGGTTGTCCAGTGGATCGGCATCGCCCTCGACATTCACGAGCGAAAGCAGGCCGAGGAAGCACGCGAGCTGCTGACACGGGAGCTGTCGCACCGCATTAAGAACGTCTTCACGGTCGTCGGCGGCTTGGCAACGTTGACGGCCCGCCGATATCCGGCCGCCATGCCATTCGCCAGGGAGTTCCAACAGCGCATCGGCGCTCTTGCGAGTGCGCATGAGCATGCCAGCCCTCAAGGCCTCGCCGGATCGGACCGGCATACGTTCCAGGATCTCGTGGCCAAACTGCTGACGCCCTATGCCGGGCATCTCCATGACCGGTTTGAAATCTCGGGAGACGACGCGCTGGTCGGAGGCAATGCTGCCACGGCTCTTGCCCTCATCATCCACGAGCAGGCCACCAATGCCATGAAGTATGGCGCTCTCTCGACCGACATCGGCCGCATCCGCATCCAGGGCAGCCGGTCGGAAGGCAGCTACAGGATCATTTGGAGCGAGAGCGGCGGACCAACGGTTCCCGGCCCGCCGCAGCGGCTGGGATTCGGCAGCGTGATGGCGATGCGGAGCTCGACCGAGCAGCTCGGCGGCGGGATCGAACACGAATGGGCGCCTGAGGGACTGGTCATCCGGCTGACGGTGCCGCTCGCGAATCTTGTACGGTGATCGTCCAATGCGTGGCGAACGCGATCTCGAGGGCCGTCGTCTGACGGAGCTGGGCTCATGAGAATGCTGAACCGCCTCCTGCAACGTCTCGTGATCCTTGGGCTGGGCATTTTCTCCGTCTGGCTGATCGTCTTCGTGGTCTTCGACACCGCGGACCGGAGGCTGCCGTGGATTCTGGCCGTGGGCCTCACCTACGGAATTGCCGCCTATCTCATCCTTCCACGGGTCATTCGCATGGGCCTCAAGCTTCTCCACCGGAAGCGGGTGCCGAGCTTCACGACGACAGGCGATGGATTGCCGGGGGATCCCGTCAACGTGGCGCTCGTCGGAACGCTCGCACAGCTCCGCGCCGCCTTCGCAGCCCTCGGCTGGTCGGAGGCCGACCGGCTCGGCCTGGCCAGTTCCTGGGGCATGATCCGTGCCTTCGTGTTCAACTCACCCTATCCGACGGCTCCGTTCAGCACCCTCTACCTGTTCGGCCGCGGTCAGGACGTCGGGTTTCAGAAGGCAATCGACAACAGCCCTCGCAAGCGCCATCACATCCGGTTCTGGTCGTTGAGCCTCGTGCGGGCCGAGGAAACTTGGGCAGGGGGATCCGCGAACTTCTGGCTGAACACCGACCGACCGCCGGACGACGAACGCGTCCTCTGGGTCGGGGCGGGCACGAGAGACACGGGCCTGTCCCTGACCCACCTCACCTTCCAGGTCACCCACGCCACGGACTCGGATACGAATGTCGAACGCGACTTTATCATCGCCGAACTGGAGAACATCGGGTCCATCGAGGCGGTGAAAGTGTATCAGGCCGGCCAATGTCTCGCCACGGAACGCGTCAACCATTACACGACCGACGGGCGAGTGACGTTGGCGAGCCTTGTGGTCGATGGCCGTTGACGCGAAGCCAGTGTGAACGTTGTGCGAGCGTTACCTCTTCCATCGCGTGCTGGACGACTGCGAGGTGGTCTGGAGGCGGCCTGCTGCGCTTGGGACGGACTTCTCGACGAGAGACCGCTGACGGCTCTGACCGCCTACTCCTCCTTAACCTTGTCAGAAATTATTAGAAATATTGTAACATACACCGCCGCTGGCGCATCGTGCAGCAAGTGGATCCGGTGTGACACGCATCCGGGCAGCCTTCGTTAACTTCCGTCGTCGAAAGTTGACGCTGCGCCCGCATTCCCGCACAAGAACGCGCTCTCGAAGTGCGGAACAGGGCGTTCCGCGTCAACGATGTTTCAGCTGGGATGCTCTTCAACTCCTTCATCTTTCTGTTCGCCTTCCTGCCGGCTGCGCTGCTGGCCCACTGGGCCGTGGAGCGGTTTAGGCCGGAATGGCGGCTGGCTGTGCTTTTGGGACTGTCGCTGTTCTTCTACGGCTACTGGGACTGGCGGTTTGTGCCGCTGCTGGCTGGCTCCATCGTTCTCAACTGGCTCGTCGCGAACGCCTTCGTGCGCTCGGGGCTCTCCATTCTGATTCCGCTTGCAATCGCCGCCAACCTGCTCGTCCTCGCGATCTTCAAGTACTTCAACTTCTTCGCCGATCTCGCGGCCTACATCCCGGGTCTGCCGACGCGCCATTTCGAGATTGCGCTGCCGCTCGGCATCTCGTTCTTCACGTTTCATCACATCATGTACCTGACGGATCTGAAGAAGGGCACGGCGCCCCTTTACGATCCCGTCCGCTATGGTCTCTACATCGCCTTCTTCCCGCAGGTTCTCGCAGGGCCTCTCGTGCGCTGGAGCGAGATCATGCACCAGTTCGGGGAGCGGCCGTACCGGCGGCCCGATGCCGCCGAGCGCTTCGCGCGGGGGCTCATGCTGCTGGTCTGCGGTCTGGCG
>NZ_CP016619.1:900000-977332 GCF_002741015.1 Microvirga ossetica
TTAAAGTCCGTAGGCGGTGGATGTACTTGTACCGCGCCATCGACAGCGATGGTGACACGGTCGAGTTCTGGTTCTGCGAGCGGCGCAACCTCACGGCCGCCAAACGGTTCCTGCGCCAAGCGCTGAAGCGGCACGGCCGTCCTGAGCGGATCGTTATAGACGGCAGCCAGACCAACCGGGAAGCCATACAATCCTGCGATACGGCAAGTCGGCTCCAGGATCGGTCAAGACACAAGCTGAAGCCGATCCGGATTCGGCAAAGTGCCTACCTCAACAATCGCATTGAGCAGGACCATCGCGCCGTCAAACGCCGGGTTCGACTAATGCTCGGGTTCAAGTCGATGGTATCCGCTCAGGCGATCTTAGGAGGGATCGAGATGGTTCACATGATGCGGAAAGGACAGGCGAAGTATGCCTGCCGTTCGGAATTGTCCCTCGCCGAGCAGTTCGAGCTCCTGGCCGCGTAGAGCGTGCGTGCGGGACAGGTGCCTTTTTGTCCTTAGCTAAAATTCGCGACAGAACCCGCAGAGTTCGTGCTGAATGAACGAATGGCGCTTGCGACGAAGCTCCTCGTCGAGGGCGACATATCCGTGAAGCAGATTGCGAATGCCAGCGGATTTGATGATCCAAATTATTTCGCCAAAGCTTTTCGGCGGGTATTTAACACCAGCCCAACTGAATTCCGCACAACGGGTATGTATGCGTCCCAACGGAGCACTCGCTAATTGATTCATTGGACCGGATGATCTTGAAGTTTGCCTCGAGCTACTTGAGCCCCGTGATAGTAGGGGCTCCCTGATGCTTTCAATTACCCACATTTCTGACTTAGCAGCAGTGCTTGCCTGACCAGCACCAAGCGTGATTCCTTGGTGAGCATCTCCTCATCTGTGAGAGGTGTCCCATGGACAGGGCTCTGTCTCGGCTTTCCCGTGATCTCGCTGATCTCTGCGCGCCGGGCATACGCCGGACGGCCTCCTATTCGCTCCCACGAGGCGGCGCGGGAGCTGGGCCATGACAAAGACGTCTCTTCCGACGCATCCTCTGGGAGAGGCAGCCAATGTTATTTCCTGGGTCGATCAGGAACTCGCTGGGTGCCGCTTTCGGGACAATCGTCTCGGCCAGCGCCTGCGCAAGCTCCTGACCCACATGGCCGGTGCCATTGGCGGCAGCCTTCCGCTGGCCTGCCAGGATTGGGCTAACACCAAAGCGGCCTACCGCTTCCTGTCCAATCCCAAAGTTTCCGACCATGAGATCCTTCAGGGCCATTTCCAAGCCACCCGAACCCGCTTTGCCGCCTTCGGTGGCCCTATCTTGGTCATTCAGGACACAACCGAACTGTCCTACGAAAGAGCACAGCCTGAACGGATTGGTGCGACCCGCCGGGTCAACAGCGGCCGGGACAAGGAAGGTCGCTCCAGGATGCACACGGTCTGCGGGCTGCTCATGCACTCTTGCCTGGCTGTGACCGCGGATGGGCTGCCGCTGGGGCTTTCGGCAATCAAGTTTTGGACGAGGCCTCAGTTCAAGGGCGCCCGGACGCTCAAACGCAAGATCAACCCGACCCGGGTGCCCATCGATCAGAAGGAGAGTATCCGCTGGCTGGAGTGCATGAGGCAGTCCGTGGCGCTGTTCGGTGCTCCTGAGCGCTGCATCCATATCGGCGACCGGGAGAACGACATCGACGAGTTCTTCTGCACGGCTCAGGCTCTGAGCACGCACTTCCTGGTCCGAACCTGCGTGGATCGGTTGGCGGGCGATGGCCAGCACACCATCGCGGACGAGATGGCAGAGGTGAAGGTCAAAGGACGGCATCAGGTCGAAGTTCGCAGCCCGAAAGGCGATGTGAGCCTTGCCACCGTAGAGCTCAAATACCGCCGGATCCACATCCTGCCTCCGATCGGCAAGCAGAAGCGCTATCCAGCCCTGAGCCTGACGGTGATCCACGCACAGGAGCGTCATCCACCCAAAGACCGGGCGCGGATCGACTGGAAGCTGATCACGGATCTGCCGGTACGATCCCGCGCGGACGCGATCCAGATGCTCGACTGGTACGCCATGCGCTGGAAGGTCGAGCTGTTCCACAAGATCCTCAAGTCCGGGTGCCGAGCGGAGGAGACCAAGCTGAGAACGGCCGAGCGCCTGGTGAACCTGCTCAGCATCTACTGCATCCTGAGCTGGCGGATCTTCTGGATGACGATGCTCAATCGTGTTGTTCCGGACGTGCCGCCGCGGCTGGCCTTGACGGACTTGGAAATGGACCTGCTCGACGAGCTGGTGCGAGACAAGGGCCAGGTGCTGCTGCGGAGCAAGACGCTCGCCTACTATTTAACTAAGATCGCCCGCATGGGCGGCTACCTTGCCCGTGGCCATGATCCTCCGCCAGGAAACACCGTCATGTGGAGAGGACTATCCCGCCTGATGGATATCGAACTCGGCGCTAGGATTGGGGCGCAAATCTATGGGTAATTGAAAGTCCCTGATGGGCTGTACTAGATGGCTCGATCCTGATCCGCTTCTGTAAGGATGCCTCTCTAAACCTTTGATTGAAGCTGTCAGGATGGACCGGCTGAGTCTGCGAGAGGTCCTGCGGTGTCACGGACTGAGGACGCTGCGTCCGGGGTAAGCCAGCCTGTCGGCCGCTCGATCATGCGATGGACGCGCGGCGGTTCGGATCCCTGGTGCAAACTCCGGAGCCTTTCGATGATAGCGGCGTCGGCATGCGTCGGGCGCTGGTTGTGTCGCACGTATTCCAGCCACGTGGGGGTATGATAGCGTTCCACCCACAATTCGGGGTTTTCAAGGTCGCGCAGCAGGGTCCAGTGACGGGCGCCGTCCCGGCGCCTCACCCTTCTGCGCTGGGCCATCACTTCCAGAAAGGCAATAACATCGGGCTCGCGAATGATGTACTCGATCGTCACCACAATCGGACCACTGCGCGGACGGATATCAAGCGCAACTTCAGGCTCCTTCCAACGGCTGAGCGGGTCGAGATTGAGCGATTTCAGCTCCGGCAATGCGTAGCGCAGCCCGAAGGCCGCGCCAGCGACAAGAACAAGGCCTGCCATCAACAGAGCTTCGGTGATGCCATACCGCTCAGCAATTTCCCCCCAGATCCAGCTACCGCAGGCCATGCCGCCGAAGGTGGCCATCTGATAAAGCGCAAGCGCCCGGCCGACGACCCAGCGAGGTGCGGAGAGCTGAACGGTCACATTGAAGCTTGACAGGGCAACCACCCAACTCCCGCCTCCGAACACCATCGCGACCATGGTGAGGATGGCCGACGAGCTCAGGCCAGCACCAATCACGCAGATGGCAAAGCCAATGAAGCCGAGGCGAACAATGGCCTCGATCGACAGGGCCCGCTGCAGGCGTGCGACCAGCAGGGCACCGCAGACGGCTCCTGCACCAAACGCGCCCAGCAGAAGCCCGAAGGTGAGAGGCCCGCCGTGAACCAGGTCCCGTGCGATGAGCGGCATCAGTGCCTGAACGGCAATCGCAGCCAGCCCGAACATGGCTCCGCGAACCAGAACAAGACTGATATTCGGCGACATGGCCACGTAGCGGAGGCCGGCCGCCATGGCGGTCCCCAGCGACTCCGGTGGTAGGATCCTGGGAGGCGCTTCGGGTCGCCAGCGCGCCAGCACGGCGATGAGACCGATATAGCTCACCGCATTGGCTGCGAAGGCTCCAAAGGCCCCAGCCGCGGCCACGATGAAACCGCCGATCGCCGGTCCGACACTACGGGCGACGTTGTACCCCATGCTGTTGAGGGCGATGGCGCCCGGAAGGTCAGAGCGTGGCACCATCTCGCCGACCAAGGATTGCCAGGCCGAGCCATTAAACGCGGTGCCACAGCCGACCAGAAAGGTGAAGAGAAGCAGAAGCCAGGGCGTCACGAGGCCGAGAAAGGTGACGAGGGTGAGGCCGATCGAAGCGATTAGCAGGAAAACCTGAGCCGTGAGCATGAGCCTGCGCCGGTCGAAGTTGTCCGCGATGGCACCGGCCGCCAGGGAGAACAGCATGATAGGGAGCGTTGTCGATGCCTGCACCAGGGCTATCATACCGGCCGACGCTCCTAGGGAGGTCATCAGCCAAGCGGCTCCGACCGACTCGATCAAACTGCCGAAGTTGGACGCAAGACTGGCAAGCCAAACTGCCCGAAAGATTGGGTGTCGGAAAGGTGAGAGCGCAGAAGGCTGGTGTTCCAATGGAGTGTTCTCTCCCTTCTCCTACGGTTTGACATGCCAAGCGGATGCGCGGTCAACGCGGATCCGTCACTATCGACCCGCATGGTGGCTCTGCACCGGCGAACTCAGCTTTGAGCACTGCGCGGATGATAGCGAGGAGTTGAAACTCCACAGACACGGGGGATTGGACCTTGAACGTTAGCAAGCCACTTCGGCGGTCATCAGGGTAATATTGGACCGCTGCAGGTTTCTCCAAGTCAAAGGTCGAGCGCACCGTGGTCTTACTCTCTCCTATTTCGGGATCTCTGGGTTACAGACGCTTGCCGGTCTGCTCGTCGAACAGGTGCACCAGCTTCGGGTCGGGCGTGATACGGATGTGATGGCCCGGCTGAGCATCGACGCGCTCGCGGAACACGCCGACGATATCCGTGCCACCGAACTTGGCGAAGACCTGCGTCTCCGACCCGGTCGGCTCGACCACGGCGACCTCGGCCGGAACGCCGTTGACGTCGTCGAGGATGAAATGCTCCGGCCGGATGCCGTAGATGATCGGTTGCCCGTCCGAGGCGGCAGGCGGATTGGCGACCGGCAGGGTCAGCCCGGTATCGGTCACGAAGCGCCCGCCCTGCAGATGCCCCTTGAGGAAGTTCATGGCCGGCGATCCGATGAAGCCGGCGACGAAGAGGTTGGCCGGCCGGTCGTAGAGTTCGAGCGGCGCGCCGACCTGCTCGACCACGCCATCGTGCATCACCACGATCTTGTCGGCCATGGTCATGGCCTCGATCTGGTCGTGGGTGACGTAGATGGTGGTGGTCTTCAGCCGCTGGTGCAGGGCCTTGATCTCCGTGCGCATGGCGACCCGCAGCTTGGCATCGAGGTTGGAGAGCGGCTCGTCGAAGAGGAAGACCTGCGGATCGCGCACGATGGCGCGTCCCATGGCGACGCGCTGGCGCTGGCCGCCCGAGAGCTGGCGCGGATAGCGGTCGAGAAGCTTGCCCAGGCCGAGGATCTCGGCGGCGCGGTCGACGCGGGACTTGATCTCGGTCTTGGGCGCCCGCTTCAGCTTGAGCGAGAAAGCCATGTTGTCGGCGACCGTCATATGCGGGTAGAGCGCATAGTTCTGGAACACCATCGCGATGTCGCGCTCCTTGGGCGGAACGTCGTTCACGACCTTCGGGCCGATGCGAAGCTCGCCGCCGGACACGCTTTCCAGTCCCGCGATCATGCGCAGGAGGGTGGATTTGCCGCAGCCGGACGGCCCGACCAGGATTACGAACTCGCCGTCCTGGATCTCGATGGAGACACCGTGAATGACCGGGACGGTTCCGAAGTTCTTGCGAATGTTGCGGATCTCAACTGAGGCCACGAGGTTTCCTCCGAAGTCTTTTGTTCTTGGCGGCATGCGGCGAGCCCTGGCGCCCGCCGCATGCAGGGATGGAATTCAAGCGAAACGCTTCACTTGTTCAGGGCGCGTCTTGGCAGTCCGAATACCCTCCGGCATGGCGTCGCCGTGAGCTTCGATGAGTTCCTCCACCATGGCACGGATCTCCTTGATCGACAGGACGCTCGTTGCATGGCGGTCGAGCAGGGCTGCACGATGCACCCGGTCCCGATTGCCCTCGAGCGCTGCCTTCACCGTAAGATCCTGAACGAAGACGTGCGGAGCACAATACCCGGCAAGCTCCGGCGGCAAATTGCCGACGTGGCAGGGCCGCAATCCATTGCGGTCTACGATCATCGGCACCTCAACGCAGCAGCCGTCCGGCAGGTTGTCGATCAACCTGGTGTTCTCCACATTGCCATAGATGACCTGGGGCTTGCCGGTGATCATAGCGTGAATGATCAGGGAGCCATATTCGACGCTCCGCTCGAGCGGGAACTCGTGCCCATTCAGCAGTTGCTTGCGCGTGTCCTGATAGCGGCGGAGATTGCGTTCGCTGCGGCGAATGTATTCGTCCACCGGCACGTCGTACTCGGCGATCTGATCGTCCCGCTTCAGGAAGTAAGGGGTATACTCTGCGTTGTGTTCGCTCGACTCGCTGATGAACCAGCCGAAGGAACGCATGAGCTCGAAGCGGACCTTGTCCTTGGCGAAGATCTGCGGGTCCTCCATCGCCTGCCACAGACGCGGATAGGCGTCCTCACCATCGATCCGCAGCTTGAGGAACCAGGTCTGATGGTTGATGCCGGCGCAATCATACGACAGACGTTCGACCGGAACGTTCAGGTAACTTGCGAGTTCCTTGGCGGTATTCTGCACGTTGTGGCACAGGCCCACCACCTTCTGCTCCGGGAAAGCCTCATAGACGGCTTGGGTCAGGATGCTCATCGGGTTGGTATAGTTGAGCAGCAGCGCGTCCGGGCAAAGCTCGCGCATCTCGGCCACCATGTCGACCATGAAAGGGATCGTGCGTAGGCCGCGGAAGATGCCGCCGATGCTCAAGGTGTCGGCAATGGTCTGCTTGAGACCGTATTTGCGCGGGATCTCGAAATCGAGCAGTGTCGCCTCATGCATGCCGACCTGCACCATGTTGATGACGAAATCCGCACCATCGAGAGCCGCCCGGCGGTCCAGATGCTCCTCGACTTTGGCATTGGCGCCGAACTGGTCGGCCGTCCAGCGGGCCATCATACCAGCGGTTTCAAGACGCTCCGCGTCGATGTCATGCAGGGAGATTGTCACCTCCCGAAGCTCGGGCAGGTCCAGAATATCCGTGAGAAGATTTTTGACGAACACGACGCTTCCGGCGCCGATCATAGCCACTTTGAACATGTGGGGTCCTTTCGAGAGTGCTTTGAAACGTCGACGCTATTTGAGGCCAGTCCCGGCGATACCTTGGATCAGCTGACGCTGGAAGAACACGAAGATCACGAGCATGGGCATCAGAGAGAGCAAGGCAATCGCCATGATGTCGGTCCATTCCGTGTTGTACTGCCCCTTCAGCAGGTTCAACCCGAGTTGCACTGTGTACATTTCCTGATCGGTGAGGATGACGAGCGGCAGCACGAAATCGTTCCAGCGCCACATGAAGGTGAAGATGATCAGCACCGCAATGATCGGCTTGGAGAGCGGGAGCACCACTTTCAGGAAGATCGTCAGTTCGCTTGCGCCATCGAGCCGCGCGGCCTCGAGCAGCTCGTCCGGGATGCTGACCATGAACTGGCGCACCATGAAGATCCCGAACGCTTCGGCCGCGCGCGGGAGGATGACGCCCCAGTAGCTGTTCAAAAGCCCCAGATCCGCCACGACCAGGAACAAAGGCACAATGATGACTTGGATCGGGATCATCAGGGCGCTGAGCACCCCAATGAACAGAATGTCGCGGCCTGCAAAACGAAACTTGGCGAAGGCATAGCCGCACAACAGATTGAGACTGACCGTGATCACGACCGCCGCAATGGCGATGACCAGGGAGTTCCAGGTCCAGTCCAGGAATGGCATGCGGCTCAACGCGGCCGTGAAATTGCTCCACACCCAACCTGTGGGCAGAAGATTGACCGCTCCGCTGAAGATCTCGTCCCGGGGCCGGATCGCCGTGGCGAACATCCAATAGATCGGGAAAAACATCACCAGCGCGCCGGCGGTGAGGAGAAGCCAAAGACCGCCGGTCTCGAGGCGTTGACGTGCAGGACTCGTAGTCGTGACCATCGGGATTCGGCCTCCTAGACGAATTGCTCGGTGCGACGGTTGATCCGCCACTGGATGAGGGTGAAGAGCAGGATCAGCACGAAGAGGACCATGCCCATGGCACTCGCGTAGCCCATTTCTGAGCTCGCGAAGGCCGCCTGGTAGATATACTGGACGATCATCGTGGTGGAGAAGCCTGGTCCGCCTCCGGTCATGACGAAGATCAGATCGAAGACCTGGAACGAGTAGATGACGTTCAGGATGAGCAGCAAGAATGTGGTCGGCCGCAGCAAAGGCCATGTCACAAAGCGGAACTGTTGCGGACGTGTCGCGCCGTCGATCACGGCTGCCTCGTAGTAGCTCGGAGAGATGGACTGGAGCGCCGCAAGGTAGACCACCATGCAGAAGCCAATCCGCACCCAGAGCGTCGTCAGGATGATCGACGGGAGCGCCCATCGCGGCGACGACAGCCAAGCCACGGGCCCGACGCCCGCCTGCTTGAGCAGCGCATTGATGATGCCGTAGTTGTCATTGAACAGCCACGCAGCGATGACGGCTGTTGCGACGCTGGAGACGACCACGGGCAGAAAGTAGATGCTGCGTAACAGTGTCCGGGCAGCCAGTTTTCGATTCAGTCCGATGGCCAGAAACAGGCCCAGGAAGAGGCTCGTTGGAACCGTGGCGGCCGAGTAGACGACGGTGTTCGTCAATGATTGCCAGAACTGCCCGTCGCTCAGAAGTCTTGTGTAGTTCTGGACGCCGTTGAATTCCGGCGCATCGATCAAGGACCACTGATGCACGCTGATATAGGCGGCATATAGAAGTGGGAAGAACACGAAGATGGAAAACAGCAACAGGTTCGGTGCGATGAAGAGATAGGGAGTCAGTCGAGACCGATATGAACTCCACCAGCCGGGTTTCCGGCTGGTGGTCGTCTCGCTCCGCTCCTTCGGATAGGTCATGGAGAGATCGGCCATGGTGTTTCCGTCGTGAGAGGAATGATTGGATTCATCTCAAGCCTTTAGGACGACAGCAGAATATTTTTGACATGCGCCTCGATGTTCTGGGCCGTTTGCTCAGGCGACTGTCCCGAGGTGAAGGCGAGGTCGAGCTCATCCGCCAGCTTGGGGTTAAACTTTCCCCAGGTCGGCAGCACGACCGTGCTGACGAGATGCTGAGGAATGGTCTTCGTCTGCTCGACAAATACCTTCATCTCATCCGGCCTCAGGGCATACTGAACCCCACCCTCTACCAGCGACTTGCGGACAGGCAGGAACTGCGCCGCGCTGATGTAGTCGCGCATGTTCTCTTCATTGACGAGGAATTTGAGGAAGTCTGCCGCAACCTCAGGGTTCTTGCTGTCGCGCGAGATGGCCACACAGGTGCCGCCAAGATCGTCGGCCATCGCCACATCGCGCGGCAGGTAGGTGACGCCCCATTTGAACTTGGTCATCTGCTGGTTCACGAAGGGGATTTGCCAGTTGCCGTTCAGCATCATCGCGACGGTTCCGTTGGCAAACAGGTTCTGAACCGGTTCGGCGCTCTTCACGGACGTGCTCGGAGGAACCAGTCCCTCCTTGAACCAGCTTTGGGTCCAGGCGATGGTCTCAATGCCGGCCGGGGTGTTGATCTGAGGCGCAGTCAGATCATTGTTCAGGAGTTGGCCGCCATGCTGGTACAGGTAGATCATCCAGCGGTGAACGGCTGAATTCTGCCAGCTCATAGCGAACGGATAAGAGCCGATAGACTTCTCCTTCAGGACTTTGGCAACCTGGATGAACCGATCCCAAGTCCAGGCCTGATCCAGGCTCGTCGGCACCGTCACTCCTGCCTGGGCCAGCATATCAGCGTTGTAGAACAATGCGAACGTATCGGTGTGATGCGGCAGCGCATAGGGCTTACCCTGGTAATTAACCGCACTCCAGACCGAAGGCGTGAAAGCGGCGCTATAGCCGGAATCGATGAACTGACTGAGATCGATCGCAGCCTTGCCAAGGGCATAGCGGCCGACCTGCTGGTACGTGACGCGGAACAGATCCGGCGCCTGCCGGCCAGCGAGCCGCGTGTCGACTTGCTGATAGAACTGGCCGAACGGAATGACGTCAAGGCGTATCGTCACGTTTGGGTTGGCCGCCTGGTACTTGGCGATCACCTGGTTGTAGGCATCGACCTCCGCTTTGCCACCCCATACCGCCATGGTGAGTCGCACCGGGCTCTGTGCCAGGCTGGAGTTGACCCGCCCGGTGACCATCAGGCCAGCACTTGCCCCAAGCCCTGCTTTCAGGATCGTTCGGCGGTCGAATGTCTGCGTCATGGTTTCCTCCTTGGTTTGGTTGTGCTTGGGTTGGATTGCCGTCCTGCGTTCGATCGCGCAGGTCCGGCGCTCATCTCGCTGGAGCTCGGCGTCGAGTCATGGGGGACGATGTCTTCCCTCCCCCACACGATTCACGGACAACGAGTTGGACTGGGAGCACATGCTCCCTCGCATCGGAGGGCCTCTTCTCGAGAGCACCGATGAGCGCCTCAATCGCAAGACGACCGAGTTCCTCGCGCGGGTGATCGATGGTGGTGAGGGTCGGGACGGTAAACTGCCCGATGGCGACTCCGTCAAACCCCACCACGGCGAAATCGTCAGGAACGCTCAGCCGATGCGCGCGCAAGGCGTGAAGGGCGCCGACCGCCATCTGATCGTTGTACATGAAGGCGGCCGTCGGGCGCTGCGTCCCGGAGTCAAGCAGTTGCTCGATGGCCTTGCTGCCGCCGGCCATCGTGTTCTCTGCTGTCAGGACCAGAGAAGGATCGAAGGCCAAGCCGGCCTCCTCCAGCGCGCGGCGGTAACCCTCGAGACGGTCGCGCCGCGTCCCGGGCTCGTGCAGCCTTTCCGTCACGTGAGCAATGCGGCGGTGACCCAGGTCGATCAAATGCCGGGTCGCCATGTAGCCCCCCGCCTCCAGGTCGACGCTCACGCTCTGGATAGACGGATCCGGGCTTTGCTCTTGTAGGACGACGACCGCGACGCCTCGGGCTGCGAGTTGCCTTAGTTCCGTTGCGGTGCAGTTCTCGCGTCCGGCCACGATGATGCCGTCGAAGGCAGCGCCCTGCAGAAACGATAACGCATGGAATTCCCCCGGCTTCGTCTTCGCCGGAATGACGGAAACCGCATAGCCACGCTGTTGGGCTGCCGTCTGGGCCGCCCTCACGACATCGGAAAAGTAGGGGTTATCCAGGGTCGGCAGGACGAAGGTGATGATATTTGTCCGACGCTGCCGCAGGCTGCGAGCGGCGTGGTTCGGGGTGTAGCCAAGCTGTGTCGCCGCAGAAATCACCCTGTCGCGGGTTTCATCGGAGATGCGAACGTTACTGGCTCGGCCGTTCAGCACGAGGGAGATCGTTGCCTGGGATACGCCAGCGAGACGCGCAACATCGGCGCTCGTCGGAGCTCCGGTTTGTGCTGCGTTCGTTATGCCACGTCGCGCCACGCAATCGACCCTCTGCTAAAACGAATTAGCTAAAAGGATTTAGCAGAGCGGCCCGCTTGTCAATTCTTAAACTTGCGGCCGCGCTTCCGACTAAAGTCTAGCACCTTCCGCCGTTTTAGAGGGGAGGATGACGAAGCGTGAGGGCTTATGCCGCCGCTTGGTGAGAAGAGTTCGGGCTAAACCGAACAACAATTTGGCGGCCGTAGTCTACCCCGTGCAGATCCAGTCTTCCAATCGCCTGCCCCGCGAGACCGATGCTTCCCAGCTTCACGCAATCAGTCCCATTCGCGTTCTCCCGCATCCGTCAGAGGCCAGGAGTGTGATACTCCTACTTTGCAGGATCAGGATATTCTAGCTTTGCGGCTACAGAGGATTGTCTGTCGCTGATATTTCCTGTCCGCTCTGCATTACATCCTTGGAGCACTCAGGAACGAATGTCATCTGGATGCGCTCCAATCCGGCCCTTATCGGACTGAAGCTTATTGATGCGCGCAACATCCTCGAGCGCGAGCTGAAAATCGAATACGTCGAAGTTTTGGCGGATCCGCTCAAGTGTAATAGACTTCGGTATCACCGAAAGATTGTTATCCAGATGCCAGCGGATCACGATCTGGGCCCAGCTCTTGCCGTACTTGCTCGCGAGTTCTGTAATTGTTTCATTATCCTGGAGGTGGCCACGCCCCAACGGGCTCCATGACTGTGTAACCATCCCAAGCTGGTCATGAAACTGCCTCATGTCCTTTTGCTGGAAGCGTGGATGTAGCTCAATCTGATTGACTGCTGGCACAACCCCAGTCTCGTCGATGAGACGCTGAATATGTGCTTGGGTGAAGTTAGAGACCCCGATGGACCGCGCACGACCTTCCTGTTTGATCCGCTGGAAGGCCCGCCAGGTCTCGACGTAACGGTTTTCCCAAGGGCGAGGCCAGTGGATCAGATATAAGTCAACATACGCGAGTCCGAGACGTCCAAGACTCTTGTCGAACGCCTTCAAAGCTTCATCGTACCCATGATCTTGACTGGCCAGCTTCGTTGTAACGAATAGATCTGTGCGAGCCACGCCAGCTGCACTGATGCCCTCACCGACACCTTCCTCGTTTCCATAGCCCGCAGCCGTATCAATCAACCTATATCCGGTTCGAATAGCTTGGTGCACGACATCTGGAGCCTGTTCATCCGGTACTTGCCACAGGCCAAACCCGAGGCGTGGCAGTTTGTTGCCGTCATTAAGATCAAATATTGTATGACTTGCCATGGTCTAAACCTGTGTTGCGAATATCGGAAGCTGCAGCCTCAGCTTTCGGCGCCGAGGGTGTGGCCTTCGAGCCGCCGCCGGATCACAAATGAGTGTATCTGGATCAGGGTAAATCGCGCAGGTCGGCGCGGTCCACGAGTTCGACCTTGACGCCATCCGGATCGCGGATGATCCCGATCCGACCGATCCCCGTGCCCGCGGGCTTGGGCGTGCCCGGCTCGGGCGAGACCCCCTGGGCTTCGAACCTCGTGAGCGCTTCGTCGACGCTGTCGACGCGCAGGGCAAAATGGCCGAAGATGGGGCTCGTCGTATCAGGCGTCGGACGGTGAAGCAGCTCCAGCACGTCGTAGTCCCAGTTGAGATAGACGATCGAGAGCGGGTTGGTGGGATGCGGAACCGTCATCTCCTTGAGGACCTTCATGCCCATCACGTCCCGATAGAGTATCAGTGCAGCATCAAGGTCATTAGCAAGCACCGAATAGTGGTCGAACGACTTGATGACGTCGTGTGTCACGGGCTCGGCACGCATCTCCAGGTCACGTTGAATGAGCTCGATCCGCGCTCCGTTCGGATCGCTGAGGAAGGCCAATCGGCCCACGCCGCTGCCGGCCACTTTTGGAGCCACAAGGCCCTTGTAGCCTAGGCCCGTGAGACGCTCGTAGTCGGCGTCCAGATCGTCGCTCATGAAAGCAACGTGCGTAATGCCGAACGTCTCACCGGCAGGAGGCTCGGGTCGGTAGAGCAGCTCGATCATGCCACCGCTGATTAAGAGGTAGACCACATCCGTCCTCGTCGGAGGGATGAAGCCCTTGTAGACGATCTTTGCTCCCAGCAGATCTTGGTAGAAGGCAAGTGACTTCTCCAGATCCCTGACGACAATTCCGAAATGGTTGAGTTCATGAATCACGACAAAATATCTCCAGATACGGGTTGTGCCGGGATCAGCCGAGGGCAAGAGGGATCCGGCGGCCCTCCTCTGCCGAGAGGTATGCGCTGTAGATCACCTCAACGACGTCGCTCGCCAGGCGCAGCCCGGAGATCGGTTCCCGTCCCGCGGCGATCGCCTCCATGAAGTCCTGCATCTCCTGTGGGTACCCGCGTACCCAATCCTCGTCGGGCGCAGCGGTGATCCAGCCGGTGCGGGTTTCAATCTTTTCGTGCAGATATTCGGTGCCGAAAGCATTCGAGTCCGGCGAGTAGACCAGGAGCCCGTCATTGGGTGTCATGTTTCCCCGAAAGACGCAATTGGTCGTATAGACCTCAAATGTGTTGCGCACCCCGCCCAGCATGGCAAACGACGCGGCAATCACCGCCTGCGAACCATCGCTGAAGCCCATGACGAGATTGGCCCAGGTCTCGACATCCCCCCAGTCCGAGACGAGCCAACTGTGGTGGCCTCGCTTCACGGCGTCGGTGTCGTAGAGGGCAGCCGTTGTCGCAGTCACGGACGTGACCCGGATTGGATCAATGCCGGCCAACTGTGCCTCATACTCCTTGAGGTGGATGGCGGCCCCAATCGGGTGTGAGCCCAGCATCAGCAGAGAACCCCCACCGGCGGTTTGCCGCCGTCGGGAGCGCAAGGCGTGCGAACCGCTGTGGCTCTCCTCGGCGCGGATATCGATGATCGCGCCCTTCGAGGTTTCGAGCAGGCGCTTGGTTTTGAGCATGGCTGGCGCATAGACCCAGTTCTCGGCATAGAGAAAGAGCACTCCACTCTCTCTCACCGCGCGGGCGACCTCCCCCACCGATGTCCGGGCCCGCTCAAGCTCATTGCGGGCCCGCTCGACGCCCACCAATCCACCCGAATCCCCAAAGGCACCTGTCAACGGCTTTTCGCAGATGACGTGCTTGCCGGCCCGAGCTGCCGCCACAGCGATCTCGGCATGCATCGCATTGGGGACGCAGATCGAGACCACGTCGATGGAGCGGTCTGCCAGCAACTCCTGCCAGTTGGCAAAGGTGTTCTCGACCCGATGGGCCGTGGCGAAAGCGGCGGCGCGCTCAGACCGGGAGGCAGTAACGCCGGCAAAGCGGACATTGACGCCATGAACCTTCTTCAGGCCCTCCACGTGAAGATGGGCCGAAAAGCCGGCACCGATGAAGCCTACGGAAATCATTTTCATGAGACTGCCTATGGTCGTCAGATCCCCGTCCATGGGGTCACGGTGATGTTGGGGATGTGCATGTGGCGGGGCCGGTCCAACAGCCACACGAGGATGTCGGAGATGTCTGAAGGCCGAAGCATCATCGCCCGCCGGTCGGCCGAAGGTGGTTCCAGCTTGTGGGTCCAAATCGTTGTATCGACCGGGCCAGGGCTGACGGACGTCACGCGAATACCCGAGTTGCGATATTCCTCGATCAGAGCCTCGGTCAGCGCCCGAACTCCGTATTTGGAGGCGGCATAGAGGCTGACGCCCGGCTGGCTGGCGTAGGAGGCGGTCGACTGGATATTGAGGATATAGGAGTCCTGCATCTTCTCCAGGTGCGGTAGCGTCTCGCGGCACATCAGGTAGGTGCCGGTCAGGTTGGTGTCGATGAGCTTGTGCCATTCCGCCGAGGTCGTATCGACGAGCCGCGGGCGGGCGGACATGCTGACGCCGGCGCTGTTGACCAGCACATCGATGCGGCCGAACCGTTCCGCCGTCTCGCGCACCAAGGATTGGACGTCCGCTTCCTTGCTCACGTCGGCGACGATCCCCACCGCTCTGTCGCAATGGGCGGGATCGAGGGCCGCGATGGCATCGTCGAGACGAGTGCGGCCCCGGGCGGCGGCAACGACGCTCATGCCACGGGCCACAAAGGCCTTGACGGTTGCAAGACCAATTCCCTGGCTTCCGCCGGTCACGATAGCTACGCGTGGATCCGAGGTCATCCCTTCACGGCTCCGTCACTGAGGCCGCGCACAAGCATTCGCTGCGCGAGCGTGAAGACGAGGATTGCCGGCAGGCTCATGATCACGGAGGCGGCCATGAGCTGACCCCATTGAATGCCGTTCTCATCGATGAAGAAAGCGAGTGCGACCGAAAGCGGCCGCCGTTCCAAGCCGTTGGTGAACACCAGCGCGAACAGAAACTCGTTCCAGGCAAGGATGAAGGAATACATGGCCACCGCGACTAATGCCGGCCGGGCCATCGGCAGCACGACCAGCCAGAGCAGTTGCGGCAGAGAGCAGCCGTCGACGATGGCCGCCTCCTCGATCTCCTTGGGGATCTTGTCGAAGAAGCCCTTGAGCAGCCAGATGGCCACCGGAAAGGTCACCATCAGATAGACCAGGATCAGGCCCTGGTAGGTGTTCATGATCTGCAGGTTGCGCAGGGTCACAAAGAACGGGACGATCACGACCACGCGCGGGAACAGCTTCGTCAGCAGCACCGACCACAGGAGCGTGTTTCTGCCGGGGATCCTGTACCGGGAAAAGCCATACCCACCGAGCATGCCGACGATCAAGGCAACGACCGTCGTTGCGCTGGCGATAAGAAGGGTGTTGAAGAAGGCTCGGATCAGAGACTTGTTATGGAAGACCGCGATGAAGTTATCGAAAGTGAACGTCTTTGGAATCCAAGTCGGCGGGAACGCATAGATCTCGCTCGGCACCTTCAGCGCGGTGGTGACGCCCCACAGAAGCGGCAGAATGCTGAAAAGGACAAAGAGCATTCCCAGCCCGTAGACGAGCACATACCTGCCGGTTGTGCCCAAGCTCCGCCTCGTGAGAAAGCTCCTGCGGCGGATCATGCGGCCAGGACCTGCCAAGGCATTGGTCATTGTCATAGGGCATCCTCCTGGCGCTTCCGCACCCGTGCGTTCGCAATTCCGTAGACCGCGAAGACGGCCAGCATGCCGACGAACATGAGAACACTGAGGGCGGCGGCCCCACCCAGGTTGAATTCGGTGAAGCCAGTTTTGTAGATCTTGATGCCCCAGATCATCGTCGCATTGGCCGGGCCTCCGCCCGTCATGATCATCAGTGTGTCGAAGGAGTTGATCCCGCTAACGATCTCAAGGATCAGCGCGATCATGAGCACCCCGGACAGCGACGGCAAGGTAATGTACCGGAAGATCTGCCACCAATTGGCACCATCGACCTTGGCGGCCTCGTTGATTTCTTCCGGCAGTCCCTGCAGACGGGCCAGGATGAGCAGCATCACGAACGGGAACCCGCCCCAAGCATAAGCTACAATGACAGTCCACATTGCCGTATCGGGGCTGCCAAGCCAGTTGAGGGCCCAGTGTCCAAGGCCCCAGCTGCGCAGCGTCTGGTTCAGCACGCCGGCATCGGCCTGCACGATCCAACGCCAGAGATTGGCGCCGACCACTGAGGGAATCGCCCAAGGAAGGATAACGAGCACACGCATCCAAACCGTGCCGCGCACCTTGGCATTGAACACAAGGGCGGCACCAAGGCCCAGGATCATCCTGAGCGCAACGCCGCCGATGACCCAAACGAGCGTGCGATAGAATAGCGGTCCGGTCTCTGGATCGCGGAGGATGCGCACGAAGTTGTCGAAGCCGACAAAAGTCGTCCTGAGCGCCGGAAGCTGCACCTTGCTGAAACTGAAGTAGATCGTCTGGAAGACGGGATAGACCATCATCAGGATGATCAACAGGATCGCCGGTGCAATTAGAATATAGCCGGCGCTCCATCTGCGCAGGGCGACACTGCGGCGCTTCCTCCGCTGGGTCGTCGAGCGAGGTACAGATGCTTCACCGAGTGCCGCCAACGTCCCTTCGCTATCCCAGGCCACGCGCTCAGCTCCTGTTGTGGATCATGAAGCGGGAGAAGTGCGGCAGCGCGACTTCTGGCTCAGGGATTTCCCGATGCCAGCCTTTCTCCCATTCAAAATTTACGTAGCCATCGAAGCCTTTCCGCTCGAGAAGGTCGACAAAGGACATAACGGGCACCGTACCCTCGCCAGTGAGCGCGAAATCGAAGCCCTCCGCCGTTGCCTTCATGGAATCCTTGACGTGAACCAATTTGATGCGGTCGCCGAGCCGGGCCCAAGTCTCCTCACCATCCTCGCCATGGCGGTAGGTGTGCAACGTATCCCAGAGAACGCCGAGCTTGTCGCTGGCACCACGCCGGTAAAGGTCGAGAATGCTGGGAGAGAGACAGAATGCATCATGGGTCTCGATGAGGCTCGTCACGCCCCGCTCGGACGTCATGTCCGCGATCTCGCCCAATCCGGCGGCAATGGCATCCAGCGTGTCTTCGGGATCCTGCTCCGATGGCAGCGGACCTCCGAAGACCCGAAGATAGTTCGCGCCCAAGGCTTCGGCGATGGCGAGATTGGCCCGGGCTGTGTCCCTTTGCTGGGACCGCACGGCTTCGTCGAGCGACGCCATGCGAACCCCGGTATTGATGCCGACGATTTCAATGCCCGCATCTTCGAAACGCCGCCGCGTCTCGCCGATCTTCCGGGGAGAGAATTCGTCGAGAGAGGCCAAGTCGACGGTGCCTCGAAGGAAGCGGATTTCGACACCGGAATATCCGTTCTCCTTCGCCATGGCGATGACCTGATCGATGCTGTAGTCGGGACACCCGATGGTGCTGAAACCGAACGAGATCATGGGTAGGGCTCCTCCTCAGCGCGTTCCAGCGAGGCGCTTACTTGCTTTCGGCTATGATCTCGGAAATCCGCGCGGCCGCAGTATCGGCAGCCTGCTGCGGGGTCTTCTGACCAACCAGGATCCGCTGCAACTCGACGATGATGGCCTCCTGCATCTTGAACCAGCCGGCCACCGATGGCACCGAGCGCCCGTCGGCTTCCGCCTGCTTGAAGATAGCCTTGGCCGGGTCATTCCACGGCGGCAGATCCAGCGCTTTCTTGTTGGCCGGGAAGCGGTTCATCGCCTTGGCCATGATCTCAGGCTGGGACAGCCACAGGAGGAACGTCTTGGCGCCATTGGGATTGGTCGCGCCGACGGGTACGCCCATAGTCCAGCCGCCACCCCGGTTGACCTTCTCGGGAGACAGCACCACGTCCCACTTGAGCTCCGGGTTCTTTGAGAAATTATCGAAGGCATTGGACGAGGCGGTCAGCATGCCAACCTTGTTGGCCTCGAAGAGCGGCTGAATATCGCGCGTCGTCGTAAAGTTCGGCGTTCCCTCCGGTGTGACATGGTGCTTGAGATACAGATCGGCCCAGAACGTGATGGCCTTGACACTTGTCGGGCTGTTGATGGCCGGCGCGCTGCCATCAGGAGTCAGGAAGTCGCCTCCCATGGCCCAGAGGATCGGGGCAAACATCGTGGTGACATTGGATGGATCACTGACATCCGCTGGGACGCCAACCCCATACTGCTGTCCCGGGATAGTCAGCTTCTGTGCAATCTTGAGGAAGTCGTCATAGGTCCAATCGTTAGCCGGATAGGGCACTCCGGCTTTGTCGAAGACCGTCTTGTTGTAGTAATAGACCCCGGGCCCGCTCCGGTTCGGAATAGCGTATTGCACGCCCTTGAATTGGCTTGCATTCCATGCTGCCGGCGATATGTCCGCCACTGGTAGTTTCGCGGCGACGTCGGCGAGCGGCTCCAGCAAGCCCAGCGCCGCAACCGTCGATACCCAGGTTGTGTCAAGATCAATGACATCCGGCGGGGAGCCGCCGAGAGCGGCGGTGGTGAATTTGTCGAGATAGCCGTTGATCGGCAACGGCTGGATGTCGAGAGCGATATCGGGATGGTCCTTGATCCACATTTGCTTGACCAAGGCGACTTGCGGTTCCCACCAGCTGCCTACCCATATGGTCACCTTGCCGCCCGACTGAGCTTGTGCGTTCCCGGCACCGCTCAAGGCTAACGTCACTGCCAACGTCGCGCCGGCAAGCGGATGCAGCACCGCTCCGAGCATGCTTGTCATGTCGTTCTCCTCCCGATGCCCCTTCTACGCTGGGTGCTAATCCTCACGTTTCAACAGAGGATTTCCTTTTTGACAGGCTGCAACCGATTGCCAAACCTTGTCAACTCTTTTCGTGCGGCCGAAAGAGAGAACCTCAACCTGGCGAGGAGCAATGTAGAATAAACATGGATCGGTTCATGCAGACAGGATGCCCGGCTAAAGATTTGGTAAATAGACTAAAATTAGCTTCCTCGTTTATGACATCCAGTGTCAATCTTAGCCGCAGCCTTCCCTGTTGAGCAGCCAATGTTATGGAATAGCGCACCCTGACATGGCAAAACACGTTGGCAATGGGTTGCCAACGCTCACCGCCGTGAAGTAGGTTGCATTGCCATGACACGGAGACTTGGAGCGGTATGTGACAACGCTCGACGACGGTTCAGATAAGTTACTCAGAGGAATTTGAATGAGGCGGCGCGGAGAGGCGACAAAGTCTATGGTGACAATCTCGGATGTTGCCAAGGCGGTCGGAGTGGCGACCTCCACAGTATCGCGGGCGCTTACCCAACCTGGGCGCGTCAGCGAAATCATGCGCAAGCGTGTTGAGAGCGTGGCAATTGAGCTTGGATACTCGCCCAATCCGCAGGCGCGTTCCCTGACCTCGGGCCGCACGCAGAGCATGGCGCTGCTCATCCCAGGCGCAACAAACCCCTATTTTTTTGACCTTATCCGCGGCACGCAGACAGAGGCGAAGGTTCGCGGCTACCGGCACATGCTCGTTGATACAGAGGCGTCCGCCGAGATTGAGGCTACGGCACTGGCGGAATTGCCGAGGGTTGTCGACGGGGTTGTGCTCACGGGCTCCCGGCTTACCGATAGCCAGCTGCTGGAGGTATCACGGCGCATTCCCCTCGTTGTCGTCAACCGGGAGATTGAAGGGGTACAGAGCGTCGTGGTGGACACCTCGGCCGCGGTCGCGCAGGCGCTCACCTATCTCGCATCACTCGGCCACACGCGAACGGTTTTTCTGGGCGGCCCTTCCGACTCTTGGTCCAGCCGCCGGCGTTGGGAGGCCTTGCAGCGGGCTGCGGCTCAGCTCAAGATCGATTGCGTTCATATCGGCCCGTATATGGACATGCAGTCGGGCGCGGCCGCGGCCGATGCGGCGCTGCATCACGGAGCGACTGCCTGCCTGTTCTTCAACGACATGCTGGCCATTGGTGCCCTGAGGAGATTCGCGGAACGCGGTGTTGTCGTGCCGCGCGACATCAGCGTGGTCGGCTGCGACGACATTTTTGGGGCCGATTTTTGCAATCCGCCACTGACGACCTTGACGGCCCCGATTGACCAGGTCGCCCGGATTGCAACCGACATGCTGCTCACAAGACTACTTGGCCTGCCGTTGCCACGCCAGCACGAGAAAGTCTCCGCCCATCTCACAGTGCGCCAGTCGACTGGAACAGTCCCAACCAAGGCCAGGCGCCGCTCGGAAGCCGTGCGCCGCGCGTGATGAGTGCCGCGCGGACTTCTCCGATCAAGAGCTTAGCAGACGAGGAGGGAGATGGTCGATGGCAAGCGTGACGACCAACAATGCGGGCAAGCACTCAGGACTATGGTGCCTTCAAAGCGAAAGGATGTGTCCATCGACATTGCCGATAGCGAGTTCGTGATCCTCGTCCGCCCGTCTGCTGCGGAAAGTCCACCTTGCTGCGCCTAATCACCGGCTTGGAAGACATCCTTCTGGCGAGGTCGAGATCGGCGGTCACGCTGCTTGACCATAGGATCAAAGGCGCTCTTTAAGCCCAGCTATGATGTTATTGAGTTAAGTGGAAGCTAACGCGAGAACAGGTACCTGGCCTCCTCAGGTGTCGCGACTGCCAACCCTAATGATTTGGCCGTTTCCGCAACGCCGCGGACCAAAGCTGCATTGTCAGGCGCCAAGATCCCGTCCGGCAGGTGAAGATTGTTTTCAAACCCGACCCGAACATGCCCGCCCAAGCAGGCCGCCGTGATCGCGCAAACTGCTTCGCGTTGGCCGAACGCACACAAGGCCCAAGGCAGGTCGAGAGCCCAGGCGTTCAGGAAAGGCAGGAGATCGTTCGGTGATGACTGCTGTCCCTGCGTATAGCGTCCGAGGACGAACAACCCGCTTGCCCTAGTGCGGGGAATGACCCCGCGATCGAGGAGATCACTGAACCGCCGCACATCGTTCTCATCATAGAGGATGTGCTGAACGAACACCCCGCGCTCGGCCTGCTCCGTCAGGAACCGGGCAGCCGCTGTCTCAGATGCTTCATCAGGAATGAGCTCACGAACCGCGACGGAGAAGGCCTCCGGCTTAAGCTCCTGCATGGCGGCAATCTGCTGATCGGGCGTGAAGACTCCAACCGCTTCAGTTGTCACCTGGACAATCAGATCAGAGCCTGCTTCATTCCGGACAGCCGCGATGGCCGCCCGATACAGGTCCGGATCGAGGGAATGCCGCCCCTCGGCATCGCGGACGTGCAGGTGGATCATTGCAGCCCCTGCCTCCTGGCATCGGGCCGCCTCGATTCCGATCTCGGCTGGGGTGAGCGGGATAGCCGGATGATCGGCCTTCCCACGGCGTGCGCCATTGGGAGCAACCGTAATGATCAGCGGGTCCATCATGGGTCCCCCGCAACCTCGGTCCGGGACTTCAGGATCTCAAGGAGAGCCCGATCCCGTCGTTCCTCCAGTTCCTGGATCGAACGGCTGCCGGCTTCTTCAGCGACGCCTTCCACAATCTGTTTTTGCACCTCGGGGCTCAACGACGGGTTCCCCAGTGAGGCCCATCGTCTGACCTGGCTTGGGCCTAAGTGGGAAAGGTAATGCTCAATGCCACCAGAACCCCCGCCAAGATGATAGGTCATGTGCGGGCCCATCACGGCCCAGCGCAAGCCCGGCCCGTTGCACAGGGCTGCGTCGATGTCAGCCACACTCGCCACGCCCTGCTCCACCAGGTAGACAGCTTCCCGATAAAGGGCTGACGAGAGCCTGTTCGCGATGTGCCCCGGCATCTCCCGCCTCAGGACAACAGGCCGGCGACCGAGGGTTCGATAGAACTCGGCTGCCTGCTGAACAATGCTTTGGTCCTCCCCAATGAGTTCCACGAGCGGAACAAGGTGTGGCGGATTGAAGGGATGCGCGACGATGAACCGGTGCGGGGTCTTGCACTCCGCGACAATGCTGCTTCGCAGGAGAGCCGACGTACTGCTGGCGACGATCACGCCCTCCGTCGTGTGCGCATCGATGTCGGCCAGCATCCTCCGCTTCAAGGCTTCGTCCTCGGGAACGTTCTCCTGGACGAAGTCAGCAGCTCTTAGTGCATCAGCAAGATCACTCGTGATCCGAAGCTCGCCCTTCTCACGGATGCCGAGTTCGGCGAGTTGGTCACGAGCGTGATCGACAAACGAGCGCAGTCGCTCCTCGGCGCCCGGGCTCGGATCGTAGGCCGCGACATCTAAACCGTGGGCCAGAAAGAGCGCGGCCCAACTGGCGCCGACGGTTCCGCAGCCGATCACGGCCACCCGTTTGATCGTTGTCACCTGAGATCTCCTGATGAAGCTGAGCGAACAGCCCGCCGGCCCGTTCAGCCGGCGGGCTACTGACCTTTCTACTCGGCCGCCTTAACACCCGTGGTCTTGATGAGCTCAGACCATTTCTGCATCTCACTGTCGATCAGACGAGACGCGTCTTCAGGCGTTCCGGGCTTCGGCGTGACGCCCTGAACGCGCATGGCGTCAATGACCTTGGGTGCCTTGAGAGCCTTGACGACCTCGTGATTGAGCTTCTGTAGAATCGGCTCCGGCATTCCGGCCGGCGCGAGGATACCAAACCACGAACCGACCTCGAACCCGCTCAAGCCCTGAGATGCCACGGTGGGCACCCCCGGCATGAACTCGGATGGCTCCTGGGTGGTGACCCCCAAGGCCCGTAGTTTGCCTCCCTGCACATGGGGCAGGATGGACGGAATCGTGTCGAACATCACCTGCACATGCCCGCCGATCATGTCCGTCATCGCTGGCCCGCTGCCGCGGTATGGCGCATGAACGAGCTTGGTGCCGGCCATGGAATTGAACATCTCGCCGGCGAGATGCTGAGGCGAACCGGCCCCCGCTGACGCATAGGTGAGCTTCCCGGGCTGCGCCTTCGCCAGGGCAATCAACTCCTGGACCGACTTGGCCTCGACAGCGGGATTGACGACCAGCGCGAGCCCGACATTGCCGGCCAGGGTGATGGGGGCGAAGTTCTTCTTCAGATCGAAGCCGGGCTTGGCCTGCAGGCTCATGTTGATGGAGTGGCTCGTGAGCGCTCCCATCAGCAGGGTATAGCCGTCGGGCTCCGCCCGCGAGACGGCCGCGGCTCCCAGGCTTCCGGCAGCGCCTGGCCGGTTCTCGACGACCACACGCTGCCCAATGGTGTTCGACACCTCCTCGGCAACGACGCGGCCGATGATGTCCGTTGCACCACCGGGCGCATAGGGCACGACCAGCGTGATGGGACGGGTTGGGTAGTTCTCCTGGGCGAAGGCGCCGGCTCCGACCGACATACCCGCTCCGACGAGGGCTGCGGCGCCGATGAGAAGCGTTCTGCGAAGCATGGTGTTTCCTCCATGATGTTTGTTTTGAGTTCGCCTGGGTCTTGCCGCCCATCAGCTGAAGTCGAAGTCGCAGCCCTCGTCGGCCTGCAACACGCTCCTGAGGTAAAGGCCACGGTAGCCGCGGGCCTCCTCAGTAAGATGGGCTGGCGGCTGCCATTCTTTGGCGCGGCGCTCCAGCTCGTCCTTATCCACCAGGAGCTCGAGACGGCGCTCGGGCACATCCAACTGGATCTGATCGCCATTCCGCACAAGGCCCAGGGGGCCACCAGTTGCCGACTCCGGAGCAATGTGCAGAACGATCGTTCCAAAGGCAGTGCCGCTCATGCGCGCGTCGGAGATACGGACCATGTCCTTCACACCGGCTTGTGCGAGCTTCTTCGGGATCGGCAGGTAACCGGCCTCCGGCATGCCGGGAGCACCCTTCGGGCCGGCATTACGCAGAACCAGGATATCGTCCGCTGTCACATCGAGATCGGGATCGTCGATCCGGGTCACCAGATCCTCAACCGACTCGAACACCACCGCCCGGCCGGTATGCTGAAGAAGCTCAGGCGATGCCGCCGAGTGCTTGATCACCGCACCCGATGGAGCCAGGTTCCCGCGCAGGACCGCCATGGCGCCAGTGGTTTTCAGGGGATTGTCCCGACGACGGATCGTCGTCTGTCCAGGCACGTCCTCAGCGCCGTCGGCAATGGCTCCGATGGTCTCGCCCGTGACCGTCACGGCGTCTAGAACGAGATGATCGCGCAGTTCCTGCAGCAGGCGGGGAACCCCGCCGGCCCAGTGGAAATGCTCCATGTACTGGGCGCCCGAAGGCTTCAGATCGACAAGGACTGGAACCTCGCGCCCGATCTGGTCGAACTCCTCGAGATCGATCCTGATCCCACGACGGCGGGCAATAGCGGCCAGATGAACCAAGCCATTGGTCGAGCCGCCGATCGCCTGCAGCACCACCATGGCATTGCGGAAGGCCGCCTCGGTCAGCACCTCGCTCGGGCGGGTTCCGCTCTTTGCCAGCATGACTGCTTGGCGGCCGCTCGCCTCAGCCGCCCGGATCCGATCCGCATGGGTGGCTGGAATCGAGCCGGTCCCTGGCAGGGCGATGCCGAGCGCCTCGACAAGGCAGCCCATGGTGCTCGCCGTGCCCATGACCATGCAGGTGCCCTGGGTCGGAGCCAAACGTCCACTGACAACCTCCACCTCATCCTGGTCCATGGCTCCGGCGCGGTGGTGTCCCCAAAGCCGGCGGCAGTCGGTGCAGGCGCCGAGCATCTCGCCCTTGTGGTAGCCGACAAGCATTGGGCCTGTGATCAGCTGGATCGCCGGCACGTCAGCACTCACCGCCGCCATCAGCTGCGCCGGCACAGTCTTGTCGCAACCGCCGATCAACACGACTGCATCCATCGGCTGGGCCCGGATCATCTCCTCCGTGTCCATGGCCATGAGGTTGCGCAGGAACATGCTGGTTGGACTGGCGAAGGACTCGTGGATGGAGATCGTGGGGAACTCCATCGGGAGCCCGCCAGCCAGCATGACGCCCCGCTTCACCGCCTCGATCAGGCGGGGCACGTTGCCGTGGCACGGATTGAAGTCGCTGAAGGTGTTAGTGATGCCGACAATCGGCCGATCCAAGGCGTCATCGGAAAAGCCTGCGGCCTTGATGAACGCCTTGCGCAGAAAAAGAGAGAAACCAGGGTCGCCGTAGCTGGTGAGATTGCGGCGCAGGCCCGACGGGGATGATTTAGGATCATTGCTCATGATGAGCGATCATCGGTGCGTTACCATGATTGTCAACAATAATGCTAGAAGCTGAGCGGGGTCGGTATGGACAGTGTGGAGCGTCAGGCATCGGCAGCCCGAGTGAAGCAGGTGGCGAATGCCCTCGAGGAGGAGATCGCCCTTGGATGGCTGCAGCCCCGGGAGAGGCTGATCGAGGAGGACATCGCGTCCCGGTTTGAGGTCAAACGGCATGTGGTGCGGGAGGCCATTGCCGAGCTTGAGCGCATGGGCCTGGTCGAACGTGTGCAGAACAAGGGCGCGGCTGTGCGCATGCTAAGTCCAACCGAGGTTCGTCAGATCTATTCCGTACGAGAAGCCCTGGAGACTTTGGCGGCGCAGCAGATCCCATTGCCGCCATTGCCAGAGACGATCACCACGTTAATTGAAATCCAGGAACAGCATGCCGCCGCCGTCGAGCGGGGAGATTCTCGGGCCGCATTTCGGGCGAACATGGCCTTCCACAGCGCGCTCTTCAGTGCCTGTGGTAACCCGCATCTCGTTGAGATCATCCAGAGCCTTGCCCAAAAGGTTCATGGTGCGCGATCTTTCACGGCAGCCAGCCCCATGCATCTAGCGAAGGCGAGAGACGAGCATTGGGCGATGATTGAGGCAATCAAAGCCTCCGGCCGGGAGAAGCTGGTTCAGCTTTGCCGGGACCACCTCAATCCGTCCCGTGATACGTATATCGCCTCTCTGGAGGGTATTGTCAGGTTGGCGAAAGTTCGGCGTCTATGGCAGAGTCTCGGGCATGACCACGACGCCCAACCCGTACCGCGGCTTCCGCTTCCCGGCCGAAATCATCAACCAAGCCGTCTGGTTGTATCACTGCTTCAGCCTGAGCTTACGGGAGGTCGAACTGATCCTCGCGGCGCGGGGCGTCGTGGTCAGCTACGAGACCATCCGTGAGTGGGGCCTGCGCTTCGGACGAACCTACGCCAACACGCTCAAGCGGCGCCGGCCGCGGCCCGGCGACAAATGGTTTCTGGATGAGGTGTTTGTCCGCATCGGAGGTAAACTGCACTATCTCTGGCGGGCCGTTGATCAGCACGGAAACGTGCTCGATGTACTGGTTCAGGATCGTCGCAACAAAAAGGCAGCGAAGCGCTTCTTCCGCAAGCTGCTGAAGGGTTTGTGCTACGTGCCCAGAGCCATCGTGACGGATAAACTTGGATCCTATGGTGCCGCCAAACGCGAGATCCTGCCGAGTGTTGAGCATCGGCAGAGCCGATACTTGAACAACCGCTGCGAGGTCTCGCACCAACCCACCCGAAGGCGGGAGCGCCACATGCGGCGGTTCAAATCAGTCCGGCATGCCCAGCAATTTCTCGCCATCCACGCTCAGATCCACAACCACTTCCAACTCCGCCGTCATCGTCTTTCCGCCAGTGAGTACCGGGCTGCGCGTGACCACGCCTTTGCCACGTGGCGCGAGGCCACCGGTGCTGCCTTGGTAGGCTGATGTGGACTGACCCGACGGCTGCGCCCACGGCAGCTTTGCCTCCTCGGCGCTAAGTTGACAATACCGTCGTCGCTCTGCTGGCGTTTCTTGGACATAATATTGCGCTGAATCTGAAGGCTCGCGGCCTGGCTTCGGGATTCGATTTTCTCTCGAAAGAAGCCGGCTTTGCGATCGGGTTCTCCCTAATTCCTTTCACCGAAACAGATACCTACGGGCGCGCCTTCATTGTCGGCCTGTTGAACACGATCTTCGTTGCGTTTGTGTCCATGATCCTGGCGACTGTGCTGGGAACTATCATCGGGGTGGCACGGGTGTCGAAGCATCCGCCGACGGCTGCCGCGGCTCTTGTCTACGTCGAAGGTCTCCGCAACATCCCGTTGCTGCTGCAGGTCCTGTTCTGGCAGCAGCTTCTGATCAATGGGCTGCCCAGTGTGCGCCAGAGCCTCAATCTCGGAGGATGGGTTTTCCTCAACAACCGGGGTCTCGTCCTTCCCGATGTTTCGGCCGGGGCACTTCCCGTGCCACCATCGTCGATGGCAGCCATCATTGCTGCGACGCTCATTGGCCTCATCGTGATCGCGCTCCGGCGGGCTGAACCGTCACGTCGGCGGCAAGTCGCCGTCTGGGGTCTCGGGGCACTGCTCGCCCTCGAGGTCTTGTTGGCAACGCTGACCGTTGACTGGAGCCGCCCTGCCCTAACCGGCTTTAACTTCCGGAACGGCGTGGTTCTCGTCCCAGAGTTCGTCGCGCTGGTCGTCGCACTGACGATTTATAACGCGGCCTTCATCGCTGAGATCGTCCGTGCCGGCATCGAATCGGTGAACAAAGGCCAGCGGGAGGCCGCCGCCGCACTTGGGCTCCCGCCGCGTCTGACGATGCGCCTGATCGTTCTGCCCCAAGCGATGCGCGTCGTCATCCCCCCACTCGCGAACCAATACTCGCACTTGCTCAAGGCATCCTCCCTCGCGACGGTGATCGGCTACCCAGATCTTGTGAACGTGTTCCTCGGCACGACACTGAACCAGACCGGTCGAGCCATCGAGATCGTCACGATGACCATGGCGGTGTACCTGGTTCTGAGCGCTCTCGTGGCTGGATTCACCTCGTGGTTCAATGCCAGAGTGGCCTTAGTGGAGCGGTAACATGGGGATCGTGACGGACTCTTCCTCCAAGTCGGTTTCGCCAGGATCGGTCGTCTCGCCGCTGCTTCGGCGCTATTTCGGCAGCCCTGGTCGAGGTCTCTTAAGTGTGCTGCTCGTAACGTTCTGGGTATGGGCAGCCTGGGCGGTCTTTAAGTGGGCGATCCTCGATGCAACGTGGATCGCGCAAGACCGTTCCGGCTGTGCGTCCGGCGGAGCTTGCTGGGCCTTTGTGGTGGCTCGGATCGACCAGTTCCTGTTCGGCTTCTATCCGCCGGACGAGCACTGGCGACCGGCACTCGTTCTCGTCCTTCCGTTGGCCCTGTTTGCGGTTGCGGTCTCTGATCGCTTTCAAAGCCAAAGGCAGATGATGGGTGCTGCCATCGTTCTCGTGCCCATAGCCAGCCTTGCCCTCCTGGTCGGTGGCATTCCCGGCTTGCCGCATGTGTCGGCGGACAAGTGGGGTGGACTGGCGCTGACGATCGTCATCGCAGAGACGAGTTTTGTCGCCTCAATGCCCTTTGCGGTTCTTCTTGCACTGGCCAGGCGCTCCCAGATGCCTGTGATTAGCGTGCTCGCCACCGGCTTCATTGAGCTTTGGCGTGGGCTCCCGCTCGTGGCAATCCTCTTTATGGCCGTGATTTTGCTTCCGCTCGTCATGCCGCCAGGGTTTCAGATCGGCCGGGTTGAGATGGCGATTACGGCTCTGACGATCTACTCCGCTGCCTATCTAGCAGAGGTCGTGCGGGGAGGACTCCAAGCAGTTCCGGTGGGGCAGTTGAGGGCGGCAAGCGCACTTGGGTTCGGATATTGGCGGACGCTGGCGTACATCACGCTGCCGCAGGCCCTCGGCAAGGTCTTACCGGGCATTGTCAACTCGGCGATCGCGCTGGTTAAAGATACCAGCTACGTCATGATTGTCGGATTGTTCGACTTCATTAACATCGTGACCGCAGCATTGTCGGATCCGAAGTGGCTTGGATCGCCGACTGAGGCCTACTTGTTCGTGGCTGCTGTGTATTGGGTTGTCTGTTTCGGATTGTCGCGCTGGGGCCGGAGCATTGAAATCAGGAGCGCAAGAGCGCGTGGGGTCGTCAGATCATGAGGAGAATCGACATGTCTGGCTCGGCCTTGGTTCACGTCAGCAATCTGTGCAAGCGCTACCGCTCGCAGGAAGTGCTCACGGGTATCAGCTTCCAGGTTGCACGCGGCGAGTGCGTCGTCCTATGCGGGCCGTCGGGGTCCGGCAAATCGACGCTGCTCCGCTGCATCAACGGTCTTGAGGGCTGGAATTCCGGCGAAGTGACCGTTGACGGCGTTGACATTGCTGCAAACGCACACCGGCGGGGGCACATTGGCCAGCTGGTCGGCATGGTGTTCCAGGACTTTAACCTGTTTCCTCACCTGACGGTCCTCGACAATGTTGCGCTCGGACCCCGCGTCCTGCTGAAAGAGCCGAGCACGAAGGCTGCCACGATCGGACACGAACTGCTCGAGCGCGTCGGACTCTCGGGCCATACACAAAAATATCCCCACGAGTTGTCGGGAGGACAGCAGCAGAGGGTGGCGATTGCGCGGGCTCTCGCGATGAGGCCGAAGGTCATGCTCTTCGATGAGCCAACGTCCGCGCTCGACCCGGAGATGGTGAAGGAAGTGCTTGACGTGATGCGCGAGCTTGCTGCCTCAGGCATGACGATGATCTGTGTAACCCATGAAATGGGGTTCGCGCGCAACGTCGCCGATCGGGTCGTCTTTCTGACGGACGGCTGTGTCTGTGAAACCGGCCAGCCCAGCGACTTTTTCTCCTGCCCCACAACACCCCAGGCCATCAAATTCTTGGGGCACGTGCTGGCACGTTAACCGTTCGCCGCAAGGTCTCGCGATCCTGCCATCATCCGGGGTTGCGCCGCATCCTACACGCCTGAGCTTCTCGGGTAACCCGGAGTTCCGCACGCATGCCGCTCCCGCCGGTGCAGGGGCTGAACGCGCGGGCTCAGGTCCAAACGGCTCACCTGGCAACTGCGAACAGGTCAGTCGCCCGAAGGCAGCTGCCGGCGGCCAAGCCTGTCCGCGGTGCCGCAAGCGAGCCGATCCCGTCCTGCTTACATCGGCGGTTTGACGCCATCCTTCTCCAGGGTGGCGCGGGTTGCCGATACAGAGCCATCGGCATGTCGGCGGCCGAAGATGAAAATCGCCGCGCCGGGTTTCACGAGGCTGATATCGCCGGGCACGAAGGCGACGACTGGAACGTCAGGCGGAACGGCGATGTCCGCCTCCTGGCCCTTGTAGGTCACCTTCAACACCTGCCCCTGTGGGGCGGCGGCCACCCCGGCAACGGTGGCGTTAGTCATCAGGCTGTCGGGAGCCAAATCCCAGGCAAACTGCCCTTCATTGGCTCCCGGCGGTAGGAAATGGACCTCAAGCGCCCGCAATTTGCCGTCCGGCCCTCGCACTGAAGTTGAGGCGATGTAGTCGCCGGCCTTGATGTCGGAGAGGCTGCGCTTCACCACGCCGCTGACTGCGAAATCCGCTGCCATGGTGACTGGGACGCTTTGCCCTGAGAGGGTCCGGATGACCAGGGCCTGCCCGTCGAGTCGGTCGACGGTCCCGCGGATGCGCGTGGGCGCTCCGTCCGGTGTCTGGGCGAGCGCCGGGAGAATGGCAAGAACGCTGAGCACTCCCATCAAGGATGATCGCATGGATGCCTCCAAAGGCTCTAAGCCGTGGTGCCGGATTCCTCATCGAGCGCCGAATAGGCTCCCCCGTCAACGCTCCCAGCGGCGCGAGAGGCGGCCTGCACGCATTCGTGATCGTACAGAGGAACGCTCGTCGTCCCGCCTTATGGCGCCTCCCTGCCGATGGGCCAAAAGCGAACGCACACACCCGGGACGTTGCACTGAAGCAGCGCGGAGTCGGAGCCGTGCGCGCCCGTGCTCTTCCGCCAAAAGCTGATGTCACCTTTGGCTGTATTGGACCTGCCAGATACGCCGGATCGGCGTTGATCTCCGGTCCATCGCCGGATTGGGTTCACCGGTCGGTCGGCCAGCGCTCGTGGAGCTCGTCGAGCACGAAAGCATGGGCATGCCTGATTGTTCGCCCGTGTGTGCGCCCATCGTGCAGGTGTTGGTGGTCTGGTGCGAGGTTGTCATGAACGTGAGGCAGGACATCTGGATCCTTGCTCGGCCAAAGCCGCAGGGCAGACACGGTCGCCAGTAAGGCAAGACCGCCGAGCAGCCAGAAGGTGTTCGGCAGGCCGATTGCGGCTCCGAGCCAGCCAGCCAACGGATAATTGATCAACCAGCACACGTGAGTGAATGAGAACTGCGCCGCAAAGACGGTCGCGCGGTCAGCCTCGCCGGATGAACGGCGGATGAGCCGTCCCGCTGGGGTCTGGATGAGGCCGTAGCCCATTCCAAGGATCAGCATGACAGCAAGAATCGGAGCGAAGTTTTCGATGAAGCCTGCTGCAAGCATCCCCACGACGATGAAGCTTGCCCCGATCAGCATGGCGGCCCGATCTTGGATAACTTCGAGCAGGCGCGGGACGCACAGCGCGGCCATCATGGACCCTGCGCCGTATGTGGCGAGGGCTAGAGCGGTCGCGGTTTGGGTCAGACCCATGTTCGCCTGGACAAGGACCACTGTGTTGACGATGATCATCGCACTGCCGCAGGAGGCAACAAGGGAAAAGGCCAGTAGTCCTCTCAGCCTCGGCGTCCCGATATAGATGCGCATTCCTGTAAGGGTTCTTTTTGCAATCTTGTCCTGCGTGATGATCCGGCGCGACGGAAGGATCGTCACGGCAATGAATGCCGCCGACGCCAGGAAGCCAAGCACGGTTCCTGCGAAGAGTTCGTGAAAGTTGAAGAACGTGAGCAGCAATGCCGCGATCACGGGGCTGGCGACGCTTTCCAGATCATAGGTCAACTGTGTCAGCGAGAGCGCGCGCGTGTAGTCTCGCTCATCCGGCAGCACATCTGGAATGGTGGCCCGCATTGTCGGCGTGAAGCCGGCGGACGCCGCCTGGAGCAAGAAGATCAGGCAGTAGATCTGCCAGACCTCCGTCACGAACGGAAATGCGACCATGACGGCTGCGCGAATCAGGTCGAGCCCGACGAGAATACTCTTGCGCGAAAAGCGCTCGGCCAATGCAGCTGCGACGGGCGCGAGGCTGACGCTGGCGATCATCTTGATGGCGAGCGCTGTTCCCAAAACAGATCCGGCCTGGGCGCCCGCGATGTCGTACGCCATCAGGCTCAGCGCAACCGTGGCAAGACCCGTCCCGAGCACCGCCACGAGCTGCGCGATGAAGAGGGAGCGAAAGGTTTTGTTGGCGAAGATCGAGAGCATAAGGACGGGTATTCCTCGACTTAGGTTTCACGCGTTGGACGTGAGCGCTGGATGGTGAGTGCTATACGCATTCCGACGGTTGTTGGCCGGCTGCGGTCTCGCCTCCGGGTGCCAAGCATGGTCGGCCGGCTGGCCTGAGTCCGATTGCCTTGGACCCCACCGCCACAGGTGGATGTCATGCTGACGCGTGAAATTCCGGTCATCGTTTGAATGTTTCTCCCTAGTACCCTCGCCGACGGTCGATCACGCCCTCCATCGGAAGTCCCGAGCGATGCCGCTCGATGAGCCGACAGACACGCTGGGCAGCCGCCTGGGGAAGGGTTGCGCTCGCGATATGCGGGGTGATCATGACCCGTGGATGCTTGAAGAGGGCATGGTCCGCCGCAGGAGGCTCACTCTGCAGAACATCCAAAATGGCGCAATCGACGCGGCCGCTCGCGAGCGCTGCGATCAGATCGTCCTCGACAAGATGGCCGCCGCGAGCCGCGTTGAGCAGCCGTGCCCCCTTGGGCAACTGCTCAAAGGTGGCGTGGCAAAGAATGCCCCGCGTGTCCTCCGTGAGCGGCAACAAGCACACGAGGATGTCGCAGCCCGACAGGAAGGCTCCGAGCTGCTCGGGACCGGAAAAGGTTTCGACTCCCTCGATGGTTTTGGGCGAAGCGCTCCAACCCCTTAGCGGAAAACCGAAGAACTTTAGAGATTCCGCCAACGCCTGCCCGAGGACACCGAGGCCCATGATGCCGACGCGGCGCTCCTCCGCTCGCTGCAGCGGGCGGTAGCTCCAGCGGCTGGCCTGCTGATCGGAAACATAGTGCGGAATGTCTCTGTGCAGAGCCAAGACCGCGAAGGTGGCATATTCGATCATGCCCCGTGTCAGATCAGGATCAAGCATCCGCACGATCGTTACATGCGGCGGGATCGCGTCCAAGTTGAGCTGGTCAATTCCTGCCCCGATGCTGAAAAGGACCTTTAGATTCGGCAACACGCGCTCCAAGTCCGGGGGCGCAACCCAGGCAACAAGGTATTCCACCTCCTCCCCGGCCTCTATCTCCGGCCACATATGGAACGAAGCTTGGGGCAGCTCCGACCGGAACACCGCGCTCCAGACCGCGCCCCTGACAGGATCGGACTTGTAGGCCACCACAATGGGTTGCGATGCGGCCTGCTGCCCCGCCGGGGGCCGAGGCCCGCCGGTCCGCTCGACATCGCTTTCGGCCATTCCGGTGCTCTGGCTCATCATGCTGCTTTCTGTTGGGCGAAGCGCCCGATGCCATAGATATCGAGCGAAAGGCTCGAGCGGCCCGTGTCAATGAGTTCGGCCATCACATCGCCCACTGCCGGCCCGACCTGGAAGCCTGCACCGCACAAGCCGAACGCGTAGAACAGCCCGGGGACCTTCTCGCTCGAACCCATGATGGGCAGATCGTCTGGCAGATAGCTCTCGATGCCGCTCCAGACCCGGATGATGCGGGCCGCGGCAATGCCGGGCCGCGGACGCGCAGCTGGGGCAACTGGTTGAGGGTGTTCCCGGGATCCACATAGGCCCGGCAAGCCCCGGAGCCGTCACCGAACTCCGATTGCCGCAGGCGCCCAGCATGGATGAGCACGGCGACCAGGAGGGTATCTCCTTCGAGCGCCATATGGCGAACGCCGTCGTTCTCGATTGGTCCCCGATCCTGCTCGGCAACCCGGATAAAGCGCGCGGGCATCGCACCTCTCATGTCAACGATGACGACAGTTTAGGGCGAGTCGGCCGAGATTCTTCGCCTCTGTCACAGCCCCAGCGAGGCGATTATTGCGGAGATACCCGAACCGCCAGCAGTTTCTGCCGCAATGCCGGCCACCCGTTGCCCTATCGGCGGACCGCCCTTCCCTCCGGCGTTGCTCATCCTGCCTGCCCCGTGAAGCAGAATGCGCTGTGGACCCCGCCCTGGCGAATATCTTTTGCCGAATGCCCCGGTCACCTCCGTAACATCTGCTCCGCGCTCGGGCCTACGCTTGAGGCTGCAACAGCGAAGGGGCAGGTTCATCCATGGCGCGCATCGTCATCATTGGCGCAGGGATCGTCGGACTATCGGTGGCTCGTGCCGCCCTGAAGAAGGGCCATGAGGCCATCATCCTGGAGCAGGGTCCAGTCCCGAATCCTCACGCCGCCTCGTTCGACCTGCATCGGATGATCCGGTACCAGTATGGGTCTGCCGAAGGCTATACCCGCATGGTCACGAGCGCCTTCGACGCGTGGGATCGGCTCTGGGACGATCTAGGTACCGATCACTTCGAGAATACCGGCAGCATCGCCATCTCCCTGGCGCCCAACGACTACGCGGAAAAATCCCTGAAGACGTTCCAGGCCATCGGCCTCGATCACGAGGTCTTGAACCGCGAGGATGTGGAGCGCCTGTGCCCACACCTGACCCTACCGGAGGGCGCTTGGGGCGTCGTTTCCGCGCGCGGCGGGCCCCTCTTCGCCAGCCGGATCGTCACCGACCTCGCGCAATGGGTGGTGGATCACGGAGCCGAGATCGAGGCGAACTGCAAGGTAGTTCGCGTGGACCCCGAGAACGGTATCGCCGAGCGGGCAGACGGGACGACGGTGGCGGGCGATCTCCTCGTCATCGCCGCGGGAGCCTGGCTTCCCGGCTTGCTGCCCGACCGCTACGGGGACAACGCGGTCTACCGCCAGGGGCTTTGCTATGTGGAGCCGCCGGCCCGCTACAAAGACTCGTGGCGCAACGCCCCCGCCATTGCCTCCTTGGGTGACCATACGGGCTATACCTTGCCCGATCGCCGCGGCGCCGGCCTGAAGATCGGCTATAGTGCTCATCGCAGGCTCGCACGGCCGGAGCAGCACGGCTTCGACTCCGATTTGGAGACTGAGAGCGCGGCGATCCTGGGGGCGTTCAAGCCCTATTTCAACGAACCGGACAGCTACCGGCCGACGCGGATCCAGGTGGGCTTTTACGTTCTTGACCCCTCGCGCCGCTTCAAGCTCGACCAATTCGGGCGTGGCCTCGTGGTGACGAACTGCGATGGCCAGATGTTCAAATTCGGCCCGCTTCTGGGCGAGCGCATCGTCGGCATGTTCGAGGGAACTGAATCCGCTGCCGACCTCTCCCGCTGGGCCGCCGGCCACTGAACTCCGCGATAGGACAACCGCCATGCTCGACTTCGATCCGAATACCGTTTCCGTTCCCAACGGTCACTTCATCGACGGGACGCTCGTCACCGAGTGCGGCGACACGCTTTCGGTCCGCCGTCCGTCGGACAACCATGTCTATGCGGACCTGCCGATTGCGTCCGCCGAGATGGTCGACCGGGCCGTGTTGTCGGCGCAGCGCGCCTTCGAAACATCGGACTGGGCCTCCGGCGCCCCACGCCACCGGGCCCGCATCATGCGGCGCTGGGCGGACCTCATGGAGGCCAACAGAGAGGAATTGGCCAAGCTTGAGGCCTTGGGTTCCACGCGGCCGATCAAGGATGTGCTCGCGGTCGACCTCCCCTATGGTGCGGACAGCATTCGGTTCTTCGCCGAGTGGGCAGACAAGCTCGGGGGCGACGTGGCGGCTACCCGGTCCGACCATCTGGGCCTCGTGATTGCCGAGCCCTATGGCGTCGTGGCCTGCATCGCACCCTGGAACTTCCCCATCACGCAGGCTCTCACCAAAATCGGACCGGCTCTTGCGGCGGGCAATGCCGTGGTCCTCAAGCCCTCCGAAATGACGCCGTTCTCCGCAGTGCGTCTGGCTGAATTGGCCATTGAGGCGGGCATGCCGCCAGGCATTCTCAACGTCGTCCAGGGCACTGGCGCCGTGACGGGTGACGCCATGTGCCGTCACCCACTGGTCGGCAAGATCTCCTTCACCGGCTCCACGCACACTGGCGCCGCCATCATGGCGGCGAGTGCTGAGAGCGGTGTCAAACCGCTCACCCTGGAGCTGGGCGGCAAGAGCCCGCAGCTCGTGTTCGCCGACGTGCCCGATCTTGGCCGGGTGGCGCGCGCCATCTCCAACTCCATTCTCGGCAATGCTGGGCAAGTCTGCGTAGCGGGCTCACGGCTGGTCGTGCAGCGCAAGGTGCAGGACCAGCTCCTCGACCGGCTCATCGCCCTGGCGAAGGACGTGCGCCCTGGACCGACCTGGCGCTCAGACACGTCGTTTGCTCCCATTATCTCCACGCCTCAGCTCGACCGCATCGACGGAATTGTCCGGCGGACCATCGCGGAGGGGGCCGAAGCGGTCATCGGCGGGCGGCGGGTGATGTCGATCCAAGATGGCGCCTTCTACGAACCCACCATTCTCACCGGCGCTTCGTCTCAAATGGAAGCAGTGCGCGAGGAGGTGTTCGGTCCCGTCCTGACGGTCCAGAGCTTCGACGATGAGGAAGAGGGTCTTACCCTCGCCGACCATCCGGTCTACGGCCTGGCGGCCGGTGTCTACACAGGCGATGTGAGCAAGGCCCTGCGCGCAGTGCGCACCATCAAGGCTGGCACAGTCTGGGTGAACCGCTACGGGCGCACCGCGGACTACATCATTCCGACGGGCGGCTACAAGAGTTCCGGCATTGGCAAGGACCTAGGCCGTCAGGCGGTGGAGGCCAACATGCGGCTCAAGAGTGCCCTCATCGACTTCGCCGCGTGACGCCATGAGCGAGACAGGCTGTTCCGTCCACCGCTTAGTCCGTGTCGTCGCGCTGCGAACCGCACCAGCAATCCATGCTGCAGAGGCCGCATCAATCGGCAGGATGTTCCTCCGGACACGGCACAAAGCGCAACGCTTTCTTCTTCGACGATCCTACAGTTCAGGAGATGCCACTGGGCGTGCCACTTCCGAGACCGACTGCAACGAGCGCAGCCGTTCCACGAAAGCGGGTGTCCGGGGGCGAGTGCCGCTCACACTGATCCATTCCACGCCGCCAGGAACAAACAAGGGCTGACCCTCATGACCACACTCAGGCCAAAGTACATCTCGTTCGACTGCCACGGCACGCTCATCTACTACGAGATGGCTCCGGTGGCGCGGAAGGTTTATGCGGACCGGGTGAGCGCAGACAAGTTGGATGCCTTCACCCGTGACTTCTCCTCGTACCGGCTGGACGAGGTTCTCGGGGCATGGAAGCCCTATTCCGAGGTGGTGCGCAACTCGATTGCCCGGACCTGTAAACTCTGGAATGTCGAATTCCGGGACAGCGATGCCGAATTCATCTACAACTCGGTGCCCACTTGGGGACCTCATCCGGACGTGCCTGTCGCACTCGCTCAGGTTGCCAAGCACTTTCCCCTGGTCATCCTCTCGAACGCTGACAATAGCCAGATCCGCTCCAATGTGGAGAAGCTCGGAGCGCCCTTCCATGCGGTGTTCACGGCGGAGGATGCCCAATCCTACAAGCCGCGCATGCGGGGTTTCGAATACATGATGGACAAACTGGGCTGTGGTCCGGAAGACCTGTTGCATGTCTCGTCGAGCTTCCGATACGACCTCATGACGGCACACGATCTGCACATCACGAACAAGGTATGGGTGAACCGCGGGCACGAGCCGCCAAATCCGTACTACGGTTACCATGAGATCAAGGACATCTCCGGATTGCCGGGCCTGCTCGGCCTGTAAGGGGTGTCACCGGCCTTGAAGCCGAACGAAGCAGAGCTTTGCTCATGCGACAGGCGAGATGGCTCTTTCGCCCCTCTTTAGACGGTGCGGCTATCGATACAGAATATTCTATCGATAGCCCGCCGGAAGCGCCCATCTGCTTAGATTGTTTGCAGAGCTTGGCCGAAGAAATATGCAATTGTCGATGTTATGATTGTTGACAATCATACAACTAGGGTCATCATGAAGGCATGGATGGCATCCGCAGCGCTCCTCGGTCTCATGGACTCGCCGACGATAGCACAGGCCGATCTTCAGAAAGCCGGATCATGAAACTTGCATCATATTGGCTCGATACGGCGCCGCCCTTCGCCGGCGAGACCTCAGGTGCCCTCGCCGGCCGGGCTGACGTTGCGGTCATCGGCGGCGGCTTTACCGGGCTCTCGGCAGCCATCGCGCTCGCGAAGAATGGTGCCGACGTCGTTCTGATCGATGCAAACCGCGTCGGCGCCGGCGCTTCGGGGCGCAATGGAGGGCAGTGCAACAACGGTCTCGCGGCCGATTTCCGCAGCACCGTGGAGCAGCTCGGGCTCGCCCAGGCCCGCACGCTCTATCGCGCCTACGACGCGGCGGTCGATACGGTCGAGCGGCTCGTCAGAGAGGAAGCAATCGAGTGCGACTTCGGCCGGACGGGCAAGATCAAGCTTGCGGCCAAGCCCGAGCATTATGAAAAGCTGGCCCGCACCCACGAAGTGCTCGCCCGGGAGGTGGATCCGGACACCAAGCTGGTGCCGGCCTCGGCGATGCGCTCGGAAGTCGGCACGGATCGCTATCACGGCGGCCTCGTCTTCGGCAAAAGCGCCAGCATGCACATGGGAAAGTTCGTGCATGGCTTGGCCAGTGCAGCCGCGCGGCACGGCGTGCGCATCTACGAGAACGCTCCCGTCACGAAGCTGAACCGCATCCACGGATACGAGCATGACGTCGTCACGCACCGTGGTACGGTCAGGGCGTCGCAGGTCCTGCTCGCCACCGGCACCTCGACGGTCGGTCCCTTCTTTCACTACCGCCGGCGCATCGTGCCCATCGGCAGCTTCATCATCGTAACCGAGCCGCTGCCGATCGAAACCGTCGACGCTCTCATGCCGACCCGGCGAATGGCAACCGACTCGAAGAACGTCGGCTCCTACTTCCGCATCACGCCGGACAATCGCCTGCTGTTCGGAGGGCGGGCCCGCTTCGCCATGTCGAACCCGCTCTCGGACGCCAAGAGCGGCAAGATCCTCGAGCAGATCATGCTCACCGTGTTTCCCAGCCTGCGCGGCGTGCGCATCGATTACTGCTGGGGCGGCCTGGTGGACATGACCGCCGATCGCCTGCCGCGCGCCGGTGAGCATGACGGCGTGTTCTATTCGATGGGCTACAGCGGCCACGGTACCCAAATGTCCACGCATATGGGCGTCGTGATGGGTGAGGTCATGAGCGGCAAGCCTGAAGCCAACATCTGGCGCGACATGGAATGGCCGGCCATCCCGGGGCATTTCGGCCCGCCCTGGTTCCTTCCCTTCGTGGGAGCCTATTACCGCTTGCAAGACATCCTGCACTGAGGCGAACGGGGAGAGGACAAGACCATGTGGATGATAGCCCTACAACGCTTCCTGATCCTCTGCCTGACATTGGTGATCATCTCGCTTCTGGCCTTCCTCGTTCCCTACATGAGCGGGGGCGATCCGGTGCGCACGATCGTGCAGTCGCGCGTCGGCGACATGGCCGTCGATCCGGCTTCCGTCGAAGCGATGCGGGTGCAACTCGGCCTCGACCAGCCTCTCTCCGTGCAATATCTGGGCTGGTTGTGGAACGCTCTCCACGGGGATTTCGGCTACTCCTTCGTCAGCCGTTCCCCCGTTGGCCCGGAAGTGGCGCGCGCCCTGGTCGTCTCGTTCACCCTGGCCATGAGTGCGCTGGGCATCGCGCTCGCCGTCGCCCTGCCCCTGGGAACGCTCAGCGCCATGAGGCCCGGCAAGGCCGTCGACACCGTGGCGACCTTCGTTACCCAGACCTTCGTGGCGGTGCCTGAGTACTGGTTCGCGCCGATGGCTGTCCTGGTCTTCTCCCTTTATCTGGGCCTCTTGCCCTCCGCCGGTTGGGAAGGGCCCGCCTCGCTGGTCCTCCCGGCTGTCGTGCTCAGCCTGCGTCCGCTGGCCTACTTCACCCGTGTGAGCCGTGCGGCCATGATGGACGTGCTGCAGGCCCCCTACATCACGGCCGCGCGCAGCCGCGGCCTGAACATGAACCAGACCGTCGTCCATCATGGCATCCGCAACGGGGCGATGCCGGTCGTGACCCTCTTCGCCCTGTGGCTTGCAGGCCTGCTGGGCGGCTCCGTCGTGGTCGAAGTAATCTTCGCCATTCCGGGCATGGGTCGGCTGATCTACGAGGCCGTCGTCAACAAGGACGTGCCGACGCTTCAAGGCAGTTTCGTGTGCATCGTCGCTCTGTCGGTCCTGATCAACACGCTCGCCGACGCCCTCTACATCCTGCTGAACCCAGCCGTGCGGATCCGCCATGTCCATTAATCATCTTGCCCCCTCGGCCCCAACAATCCTCGAGCCGGCCCGGCGGACCGAACCGTCGGCCCTGGCACAGGCCATCCGCTTCATCCGCCAAAGGCACTGGTCGTTTGCCGTCGGGTCGCTGCTGTTCCTGACCATCGCAGTGCTTCTGATCATCTCGCCCTGGATCATCCCGCATGATCCCGCCGCACAGAGCTTGGTGCGCCGCCTGGCCGGTCCCAGCGCCCAGCACTGGCTCGGCACTGACCATCTCGGGCGCGATCTGCTGAGCCGGTTGCTGATCGGCGGGCGTTTCTCCGTCGCGATCGCTGCGGTCACACTCATCCTGTGTGCGGTGATCGGCACCCTCCTTGGCGTCGTCAGCGCCCGCACAGGCGGGCTCGTGGACGAGATCATCATGCGCGTCGTCGACCTGCTGATCTCGTTCCCGGACGTGATCGTCGCGATCTTCATGATCGCGATCTTCGGCCCCGGCTACACCACGCTGATCGCCTCACTGACGATCGTCGGCTGGACGCCGTTTGCACGTATGGCCCGAGGCCTGACTCTCGAGATCAACTCGCGTGAGTACATCAGGGCGGCGGAGGTCCTCGGCTGTACGAAGACGTTCATCATCTTCCGCCATGTCATTCCCAACGCAATCCGACCCATCGCGGCCATCAGCTTCCTGCGCTTTGGCCACAAGCTGATCACGGTCGGCGGCCTGTCGTTTCTCGGCCTCGGCGTGCAGCCGCCGAACGCAGACTGGGCGCTGATGCTGGCGGAGTCGCAGGCCTACGCAGAGCGTGCGCCGCTCCTGGTCGTCGCCCCGGGACTCGCGATCTTCCTGACCGCGCTCAGCGTCACCTGGATCGGCCAGGGCCTGGAAATGATGGGACGCAAGGCCTCCAAGGTGGCTCAATAATGGCTTTCAAGGCCGTAACGATGAAAGATGGAACCATGAAAGCTGACAGCAAGGGGATCAAGCGCCTGCCGCGGGTAACCCTGTCTGGCCGCATCGCGGAGGAGATCCGGGAAGCGGTTCTGTCGGGAGCCTTCCCGCTGGGATCTCAGCTGAACGAGATGGACTTGGCGGAGAGGTTCGGCGTCAGCCGTGGTCCGGTCAGGGAGGCGATGCAGCGCCTGATCCAGGAGGGGCTCCTCCACAGCGAACCGCACCGCGGTGTGTTCGTGCCGGAGCTTACCGATACGGACCTGTCCGATGTCTACTACGTTCGGGAGGCGATTGAGGGTGCGGCCGTCCAAAGGATCATGGCTCGTCAGGACCGAAAGGATATCCATCTCGCTCTGATGAAGATCGCCAAGCAGATGGAGAAGACGGTCACCCAGGGAAGCTGGATGCAGGTGGCTGACATCGATCTCGCCTTCCACCGTGAGCTCGTCGAGGCCGCTGGAAGTTTTCGCCTGTCGCGGATGTACGCTACGGTTCAGGCGGAGACGAAGCTGTGCATGCACATGCTCATGGGGGGCTACCGGAGCAGCAAGGCTTTGGTCGAGGAGCACGAGCTTCTGGCGAACCTCATCGCGGGCGATGATGTCGCCGCAACGTTGCGGGAGCTCTCCCGTCACTTCGGGGATCCCATTCGCATCCTGCGCAAAGCAAATGCAGTTAGGCAAGGATCAGAGGCCGCCTGACCGACCCACCGCCCGAAAGCAAACCAGAGGAGGCTTTCGTGATTATGGAAAAGAGCACTTCGGCTGCCGAGGCCCATCCTCGTCCAGGCCAACCGTTGCTGGAGATCAGCAATCTTCAGGTGTCGGTGCCCGACGCTCCGAACGTCGAGCCGATCATCGACGGGATCAGCCTGCGCATCAACGCCGGAGAGGTCGTCGCGCTGGTGGGCGAGTCGGGGTCCGGCAAGAGCATGACCGCGCTTTCGCTGATGCAGCTCCTTCCCACAGGCCTCAAGGCGACCGCGGGCACGATCATGTTCGACGGTGAAGACATCCTCACGATGTCTCAGCGGCAGCTGAACCATCTCCGCGGCGGCCGGGTCGCGATGCTGTTTCAGCAGCCTCAGGCGATGCTCGATCCGACCTCCCGCATCGGAACGCAGGTCGCCGAGCCCATGCGGATCCATCGCCACGTGGACCGCACCACGGCCAAGGCGCGCGTTTTGGAGCTCCTGGGCGAGGTCGGCATCCCCGACCCCCGCGCCCGCGTGGATTGCTTCTCTTACGAGCTGTCAGGCGGCATGGCTCAGCGCGTCATGATCGCCGCCGCTCTGAGCGCCAATCCCGATCTTCTGATCGCGGATGAGCCGACGACCGCGCTCGACGTCACCGTTCAGGCTCAGATTCTCAAGCTCCTGGACGACGAGCGGCGCAAGCGTAAGCTGGCAGTCCTGCTCATCACCCACGATCTCTCGATCGTGTCCGCCTTGGCCGATCGGGTTGCGGTCATGTACTCGGGTCGGATCGTCGAGGAAGGGCCAACCCAGCGGATTTTGAAGTCTCCTCAGCATCCCTATACCAAGGCGTTGATTCAGTGCTCTCTCTTGAAGGCGGATGAGGAAGGCAATCTTTTCTCAATCCCAGGCGGCGCGGCCCAAGCACGCGACCTCCACAAGGGGTGCCGGTTCCTTCCCCGGTGCGGCACTGCCGCGTCAGGCAATCTTCACGAGCGGTGCACCGGTCTCGAGCCGGCACTCGATTCCTACAACGACTGCTGCAAGGCCCGATGCTGGGCCGTCAGACCCGATGGCGCCCATTCCGACGTCCACGAGGAACGCAGACCATGACCTTGTATGATCCCATCGAGCGCAATCTCTCGCGAGACAAAGGGACCGACCAGAGCGAACCCTTCGTCGTGGTGCAGGATCTGGTTAAGCACTATCCGGTTCCCGGCTTTCCGAGAGGCCGCTCCGTCAAGTCCGTCGACGGCGTCTCCTTCACGATCAACGAGGGCGAAATTCTCGGCCTCGTCGGGGAGTCCGGCTGCGGCAAAAGCACGATCGCGCGGGTGCTCATGCGTCTGACCCCACCCACGAGCGGCGTCGCCAGGGTAGACGCCCGCAACATCCTCGCGATGAAAGGCGAAGAGTTGCGGCGCATGCGGCGCACCATGCAACTCGTGTTCCAGGATCCGTTTGCTGCCCTCGATCCTCGCATGACGATCGGCGAGAGCATGGAGGTTCCTCTGGCGCAGCACGGCATCGGTCACGCGCGGGAGCGCCGTGACCTCGTCCTACGGATGTTGAACGACGTAGGCTTGGATGCCTCGTTCTACGGCCGCTATCCGAAGCAGTGCTCCGGCGGCCAGTTGCAGCGTGTCGTGATCGGCCGCGCGCTTCTGCTCAAACCCTGGTTTCTCGTCTGTGACGAGCCCACGTCCGCGTTGGACGCTTCCATGCGCACTCAGATCCTGAACCTGCTCATGGACCTCAAGCGGCGCTTCTCGCTCACGATTCTCATGATCTCGCACGATCTTCGCGTGATGCGGTACATGTGTGACCGGATCGCCGTGATGTATCTCGGACAGATCGTCGAGGTCGCCGAGCGGGATGAACTGTTCGAGCACCCACGGCATCCCTACACGCGCGCGCTCATCGCTTCCTCGATGCTTGAGGAGACAGGACTGAAGTCATCCGCGAGCCTCCTGAAAGGCGAAGCGCCGAGCCCGCTCAATCCACCGTCTGGATGCCGATTCCATACCCGGTGCATCTATGCCCGGCAGGCCTGTTCGGAGAACGTACAGGATCTCCTCCAAGCGGGAGACAGCCACTCGGTGCGTTGCCAGTTCTGGGACCACTTGGACGAGGTTCCGCAGCAGTCGGCTCGATTGAGCGACGATAGGAGCAAGGAGCCTGTTGTACACGCGATGTCGGCATAAGCGGCGGCCGGATTGGGTGGTCCGTTCGGAGCGCCCACTGCATCAGAGTTGACGAGGGCGGATCGCATTCGGGGTCTGCCAATCAAGTATTTGTGCTCTTTGGCAGCGGTATATTTTAGCACAACTGCCTTAGAACGCAGCTCTCAGCAGCAGATTCGACCGAATTAAGAAGACGATGCTGAAGTTACTTGACATTCCCAAAGGGGAAGGTCGCTCAATAGTGGCGGTTCGCATCGTCGGGAGAGATAGAAGTTCTGCGAAGAACCTGTCATCCGGTGCGCCCCCGCATCCGTGCAGGTGCCGACCTGCGGCGGGAGCCTCGGTGAACAGACGGTCCGATCAACACGGACGCGCCAGAACGTGGAAGCGATGCGGTTCACTTACGCCGGACGGTGCCTCTGGGCATCTGCCGGAGCGACACAAGGAATGGGGAACATGCGCAATCATCGCCTAACATTCGCACTCTGTGCGGCAACGCTCTCAACATCGGCCTTTGCTCAGGCAGCCGGCGCCAACACGATCCGCATGGTCGACTGGTGGAGTCCCAAAACGGGCTGGGAGATGGCCTCTGACGATGCCTTCGTCGGCAGTCGCTCGGGCTGTTACGAGAGCCTTGCGCGGATCGGCTTCGACAACACCCTTCAGCCGTCCCTCGCAACATCGTGGACCCAGACCTCTCCGACCACTTGGGAGTTTACCCTTCGGGACAACGTGAAGTTCCAGGACGGACTGCCCCTGAACGCGGAGAGTGCGGCCAACGCGCTCAACAATCTCCTGAAGGCCGCCATGCCGGCCCGCGCCTTCTCGCCCAAGGTGATCAAGTCAGTCGAGGCGGTCGGCGACAAGGTCGTCAAGATCACCACCCTCGAACCCTCGGTCCTGCTGCCCCTGCAGATGGCAAGCCCCGCTACATCAATCCTCTCCCCGTCTGCCTACAAGGACGGAAAGATCAACCCGATCAACGCCTGCACGGGGCCGTTTGTCATCACCGAGGTGGATCCGACCCGCGCGACCGTTAAGCGCAACGAGAACTACTGGGGCGGGAAGCCCACTCTGGACGGTGCGGAAATCCGCTTTATCTCGGATGCGAATACCCGTGCTACGCAAATACGCACCGGTGAAACGGATATCGCTCGCTTGATCCCGCCCTGGATCGTGAGCAAGCTGAAGACTACGCCGGGGGTGAAGCTTGAGGCGGTCAACGCCCCGCGGACCACCATGCTGTTAATGAACAACAAGAAGGCGCCCTTCGACAACATCAAGGTGCGCCAGGCGGTTCAGGCTGCCATTGACAATGCCAGCCTCGCGGCCGCCGTGTACGAAGGTGCGGTGCAACCGGCCGTAGGACCGTTCGTCTCCACCGACCCCTGGGCGCCGAAGGACCTGAAGCCAGCCTTTGACGTCAAGAAGGCCAAGGCGCTCCTCGAGGAAGCCGGGGTGAAGCCTGGCACCCTCAAGCTCAATCTCCTCGCCTACTCGAACAAGACCGAGTTGAAGGATGTGGCCGCGGTCATCCAGGAGATGCTCAAGAACATCGGCATTCAGGTCGACATCAAGGTTGCGGAATATAATGCCATCGAGCCCGACATGATGTCCGGCAACTATGACATGGGCCTGATGTCCCGCGGTTATCTGACCGATGCGGCCGAGCCAGCGAGCTACCTGAACGCAGACTACAAATGCAAGGGCGCTTTCAACATCTCGCAATACTGCACCCCGGAAATGGATGCAAAGCTCGAGGCGATTTACGCGACCCCCGAGCCAGAGAAGCGGCTACCGATGTATGCTGACATCGCCAAGAAGGTCCAGTCGGAGGCGCTGACGGTCTTCCTCATTCACGAGACCTCCTACGACGCGTATTCGACCAAGGTGAAGAACTTCAAGTCGCACCCGCTCAACTACTATGTGCTCACTCCATCCTTGTCGCTTAACTGATCGAGCATGCTAATCGGCCGGCGGCACTCTCTGGTGCTGCCGGTGCCCATGATCTTGAACCGGCGCCCGCGCTCGCGGGCGCTTTCACATCGCCCCACGTTCCCGAGTCGCACCGCCATGCATCCCACCTACACCGACCTTCGCGCATCGGCGCCCAATCCATCGACGATCGCCCGGAATGACCCCGCCAATCGAGCGGATTCCTTCGCTCCCTTCCGTCAGAGCCTGGCCATCGGCGATCCGAATCTCGACGTGGGCTGGTGCCTGCTTCCGGCAGGCGAAGGCGCGTCCGATGATGTCCCGCAGCACGAGTTGCTGGTCGTGCTCGAGGGCAAGATCGATATCGAGGGAAAGGAGGGTGGCGCAAGTTTGCGGGCTGGCAGCAGTCTGATCGTGCCGAAGGGTGGATCCTTTCGCTGGAGCGTAGCGGACCAAGCGAAACTTGTTTTCATGCGCTATCGCGCTGAGGATGCGCAGGACGGCGCCGACCTGGTCTTTGTTGATCCGGATGTCCCGCTCTCCCCTTCCGGTAGCCCGGCGGCGGAGCTTCTCTTGAGCGAAACCCCATCCTGCCGCAACAACACGCTCTACGCCACGCCGACGCGCCACTGGAGCGCGGGAGTTTGGGATTCGACGCCCTACCACCGGGCGCCGATGGTCTAAGCGCATTACGAACTGATGCACATCCTTGAGGGCAGCGTCCGCATCACGGATGACCAGGGACGGGCAACCACGTTCGGACAGGATTCCATTTTCCTCGTCCCGAAGGGCGCAACGTGCAGCTGGCTCAGTGAAGAGCATGTCCGCAAAGTCTGGGGAATTCTGAGAATCCCCTCGTAATGCTAAGAGAAGCCGAATGAAGTCTCATAAGATCGCGCTCATTCCGGGAGACGGAATTGGCACGGAGGTCCTCGATAGCGGCTGGCGCGTCCTGACAGCCGCGTCGGATAGGTTCGGCTTCCGATTGCAGAGCCAGACCTTCCCCTGGTCCTGCGATTACTATCTCCAGCACGGCCGCATGATGCCGGATGACGGCATTGAGCAACTGCGCGCGTTCGACGCCATCTATCTCGGCGCGGTGGGCTGGCCCGCGCGGGTGCCGGACTCGGTCTCGCTGCACGGATTGCTCCTGCCGATCCGCAAGGCCTTCGACCTGTACGTCAACTCCCGCCCGCACCGTCTTCTCGACGGCGTGGCAGGCCCCCTGCGCGCGGGATCCTTCGACATCCTGTGCATCCGTGAGAACACGGAAGGCGAATACAGCGGCGCCGGCGGCCGAGTTCATGTGGCCACGCCGAACGAGGTGGCGGTGGAGACATCCGTGTTCACGCGCCGTGGCGTGGAGCGGATCATCCGGTACGGCTTCGAAATGGCGCGCACCCGCAAGAGGCGCCTTGCGTCGGTCACCAAGTCCAACGCTCAAAAATACTCCATGGTGTTCTGGGACGAGGTGACGGACGCCCTTGCGGCCGAGTACCCGGACGTGGAGGTCACGCGCTACCACGTGGACGCGATCGCAGCGCGGTTCGTCACCCATCCGCAGACCCTCGACGTGGTCGTTGCCTCCAACCTGTTCGGCGACATCCTGACGGATATCGGAGCTGCCATTCAGGGCGGTTTGGGCTTCGCGGCGTCGGCGAACGTCAATCCGGAAGGGGGCGTCCCGTCCATGTTCGAGCCGGTGCATGGATCCGCGCCGGATATCGCCGGGCGCGGGATTGCCAACCCCCTGGCCACGATCTGGGCCGGCGCTCTCATGCTCGAGCACCTCGGAGAATCCTCCGCCGCGCAAGCGATCGTCAAGGCGATTGAGGATGTGACTCGCCAGAGACTGGTGCGCACCCCTGATCTTGGGGGCCAAGCCACAACGCAGGAAGTCGCGCAGGCCGTGATTGCGGCCCTGATGGTCTGACACTTCGATACTTGCAAGGGCAGCAGGCTGCATCAGGAATGCCTGATGCAGCCTCTTTCACGGGCGGTCTACTTCGCGGCCGTCGCGGTCATTTCGATCAGGGTGCCCTTTCCCAGATTCGACACGCCGACGGTCGCGCGCGTGGGAAAATTCTCGGGCGCCAACCAAGCCTTCCAGGCCAGATCCATATCCGGCTTCTGATCGAATTCCGTGATGAAGATCGTGACTGACAGAAGACGTGACTTGTCCGTTCCAGCCTCGGCCAGGAATCCGTCGAACTTGGCGAGGATCTGCTCCGTCTGTCCTCGCATGCCGACGGACACGTCATCCGCCGTCGTCCCTGCGATGAATACGAGGCCGTCCTTCTCGACGACACGGTGCATGATGGGTGTTTGAATGTGCCGGTTGATCATTTTCTATCCACGGGATTGAGGATGACTTGCCGAGACCGACTGCTCCACGAAGCCGGCCACTGCCTTGATCGCGCTGTCCGACTGGGGCAGAGCCGCGAGTTCCTTGAGCGTCACGGGTTTGATGGGTGTCCTCACGTTGTAGTACCCCACCTCCCCTGGCGCGACGCCGCGCTCCTGCGCGATGATCTCGGTGACGGTGAGCCCGCACAGACGGCCTTGGCACGGCCCCATGCCGCACCGGAGGTAGGCCTTCATCTGATTGGGGCCACGCACTCCGAGGGGCATCGTCGCCCTGATCGCACCGGCAGTCACTTCTTCGCAGCGGCAGACGATCGTCTCAGGGCGCGCTGGTATGCGGAAATCGTCACCAGGCCTAAACAACTCATCGATGAATGGCCGCCCGCGAAGCGCCGTCCGCAGTCTGGCGCGGACCGGCGCGGCGCGCTCGTCCCGCTCGGCCTCGCTCAATCGGCCCAAGCGCCAGGCTGCCGCCACGCCAGCGAGGGCGCCATGCAGAGCAGAGCCTTCCGCTCCGATGATCCCGCCGGCGTCGCCTGCGATCGCGATGTCCGGCATTGAGGTCTGGCACCATTCGTCGACCGTAGGCGTGAACGTTGCCTGACGCTCGTTCCATCCAGACGCGCAGCCTGAGGCCAGGGACAGGTTGAGGTTGGGAACGATGCCCTGATGCAACAGCAGGAGATCCGCCGGCAGGCGCTCGGTTCCTCCGCGATGGGTTACCACCACCTCCGCCAGACCGCCATCGCCGGCTGCCTCGAGTGCGATGACGTTGCGGATCACACGGGCCTGGCGGTGAACCTGTGCGAGCAGCCTCGCGCCCTTCAGTCCGTAGGCGGAGCGGGCAAAATCGAAGGCATGCGCCAGAGCGCGCCGCTTGTTGCCGTTCGGGGTGGTATCGATCACCGCGATCACGGAGGCGCCTGCGCCAATCAACTGGGCGGCGAGAAGATACAGGAGCGGGCCTGTGCCTGCGATGACGGTGCGTCCGCTTGGCACCAGTCCAGCCGTCTTCAGGGCGATCTGGACGCTGCCCGCGGTCATGACGCCGGGCAGCGTCCAGCCCGGGATCGGAAAAGGCCGCTCCAACGCGCCGGTCGCGAGGACGGCTCGGCGAGCCTGGATCATCCGCGCGGCCCCCGCGAGGGAAATGCCCACCTCGAGGCCGGAAGCCTCGCCCACTTCAGGCTCGTGTGGTGCAATGCTCCACACGCTCGCCCGCGCGGCGTACTCCGCGGACGACGCCAGAAACCGGGTGACGAGCCCCGCGCCGGCGGCGTAGTCCTTGCCCAGGCGCGCCTTGGTGGCAGCGCTTGCCTCCGTGATGCCCCGGTAGATCTGGCCGCCGGGACTTCCGTTCTCGTCGCAGAGAAGGACGCTCAGGCCGTACTCCGCGGCGGTGGCGGCCGCGCTGAGGCCGGCGGGACCGGCTCCGACGACCAGCAGATCATAGACCTCCGCCAAGTCGGACACGGTGTTGACGCGTTGCACGCTCATGCGGAAATCCCTATCGAATAAGTGGCGGCTCCGTGCTGCGTCTCCACCCGCATCCCCTCCTCGACCGGTGTGAGGCACGCCTGTCGGTTGCCGCGCCCATCGATCGCCACGAGGCACTCGAAGCAGACCCCCATCATGCAATAGGGACCGCGCTCGGCTCCCGAGACCGGCGTTGTGCGGAACCGCATGACACCTGCTGCGAGAAGTGCGGTGGCGACAGTGTCGCCCTTGAAGGCCGTGAGGGGCGTCCCGTCGAACGTGAAGGTGACGAGATCACCTTGGTGATCAGGCAGCCGCCGAAACATCGAACCGCTCCGAGGAGAACGTGGCCAAGCTCGCGGGGATTTCGCCTTGGGCGATGTGTCCCGCGATGGTGAAGGCATGGTTGGCGGCGAGGGTGACGCCGGAATGGCAGGCCACCGCGAAGGCTCCCGGGCAGCTGCGGGACTGCTCGTAGATCGGAAACCCATCAGGCGTGATGATCCGGAACGCCGCCCAGATCCGCACCACGTTGAGTTCGCCGATGATCGGGAACATGCGCATGGCCCGGTCGGCCAACACGGCTGTGACGGAGGCCCGCGGACGCTGGTGATCCATCGTCGCCTCCTTGCTCTCCCCGATGATCACGCCGCCCTCGTCCACCTGCCGGATGTTGCCGACCGGATGGTGCAGGAACGGCACCGTCTTTTCCGTCACGATGATCTGGCCACGGCTCGGCACCAGCGGCACGAAGAGGCCGACCATCGGCGCGAGACGAGTATTGCCGATGCCGGCCGCGAGCACGATCCGTCCCGCCGACAGGGCGCCCCATGGCCCCTCTACGGTGAAGACGCCGTCCTGATGGCTGATCCGCTCGACATGGTGTTCGGGCAGATAGGCGGCTCCCATCCTGTGCAGCGCCGCGTGGAAGGCGCGATACAGGCGCAAGGGATTGGCATGGCCGTCAAGCGGGCTGTAGATCGAGCCCGCCACGGTGGGGCCGATCGCAAGCAGGCGGGCTTTCGTCTCGCGATGGTCCAGGATCTCGTACGGGTACCGGGCAATGTTCGGCTGGCTCTGCAGGTTGTTCATGGCATCGATGCCACGCTGCAGTTCCAATTCGGTGAGGCGGATGGAGAAACCCCCGGGCTGACTGAAGCCTGGATCGATTCCCGTCTCCCGCTTCAGCTCATCGGAAAGAGCTGGCCAAAGCGCCGCTGAGGCTTGGGTCCAGTTCGAATATTCCGGCTTGCCCAAGCCTTTGCCTTGCACCCAAACCAGCCCGAAATTGGCCCGAGCGGCGCGGAAGGCGGTGTCACCCTCGTCGAGCACGGCGACGCGCAACCCCAAGCGGGCGAGCCCCCAGGCGATGGATGCGCCCAAAAGACCACCGCCGACGACCAAAACGTCCCTGTCGGTCATGCGTTCGCCCTCCTGAAGTGCCATGGTCCATTGTGTTCCCATCGCGCGTGCATTCCGTCAATTTTCATTTGCTTCTGCATGCATGCGTGAATGTGATGACCGGCACGTCCACTCCTAGGGCCGCCACCGGCGGGCGTGGGCTGCGAACTCGGCTTGAAAGGTACTGGCGAGAGCCGAGGCGGGACGCTGCTGCGAGCGCAGGGAGATAAAACCCGCCTCGATCCGTGTAGTGAACGGCCGCGCCACCAGTCCCCGTCCGAGGAACTCCTCGGCCGCGTATGGGCTGACGATGCTGAGCCCCGTCCCTTCGCTCACCAGCAGGCAGGCGATCTGCGCGAGTGTCACCTCCGCGACGATGCGATAGGGGACGTCCGCGAGAGCCGCATCAATACGCGACCGGAACAGCGTTCTCGTCGAGACGCTAATCAGGGCCTCGCCGGCAAGATCGGCGGGCGCGATAATCTCCTGCGCCGCAAGTCTGTGATGCTCGGGCATGATCACGACCGCCGCAGCCTCGAAGCTCTCAATATCGTGAAGCGGCTGGTCGATTGGCTTGTCCGCATATCCGAGATCCACCCGGCCCGCCGTCACGGCTTCGACGACGAGATGAGATGGCAGACCAACCAGCGAGACATGCACATTCGGTCTGTTGCGCATGAAAGCAGCGACGAACCGAGGCAGTGCGCCGCTCATCAGGACAGGCATCGCGGCGATGCGCAACGATCCGGCCTGGTTGGCTTTGATCGCCTTGGCCATGTCCGCAATGCGCGACAGGCCAACAAAGGATCGCTCGACTTCCGCGAAGAGCGTGACGGCGTCGGGCGTGGGGATGACCTGGTATCCTCTCCTCTCGAAGAGCCGGAGGGCAAGATGGGCCTCGAAATCGCGAATGAGACGACTGACGGCGGATTGAGTGACGTAGAGCATGTCGGCCGCGGCGGTCATGCTGCCAGTGAGCATAACCGCACGGAAGGCCTCGACCTGCCGTGATTGAATTGTCATCCTGTGGTTCATGGACATTCCACCCGATCGCGCATGATCGCGTCTTGGCAGTTTCTGAATCTGCTGAAGTGACGGTGATTTCGTCGTGTTCCTACTGTCATACGGTCAAATTAAGAATTCTCTTTCGTCCGACCTCGGTAGCATAGGGAGACCTCGAGGAGCGGGAACGACATGGATATCACGCACACGCCCCTATTCCGAACCCAGGCTTATGTCGGCGGACAGTGGATCTCAGCGAAATCAGGCCGCACGATCCCCGTCGATAATCCGGCCACAGGAGAGATCGTCGGGCATGTTCCCGACCTTTCCGGCGCCGACACCCGCGACGCCATCAGCGCTGCCGAGGTGGCCTTAGACCGCTGGCGGGGAACGAGTGCAGCGGAGCGGGCGGACCTGCTGTTGCGCTGGAATCAGCTCATCCTCGACAATGCCGAGGAGCTGGCCGCCATCATGACCCTGGAGCAGGGCAAGCCCATTTCCGAGGCGCGCGGCGAGATCCAGTACGGCGCCAGCTTCGTGCGCTGGTTTGCCGAGGAGGCGCGCCGCGTCTATGGCGAAACCATCCCCGCCCCCACCGCCGACCGCCGCATCATCATGCTCAAGCAGCCGGTGGGCGTCTGCGCCGCGATTACGCCCTGGAATTTCCCCAATGCGATGATCACGCGCAAGTGCGCACCTGCCCTGGCGGCAGGCTGCAGCATCATCGTGAAGCCGTCGGAGCTCACGCCCTTCTCGGCCCTGGCTCTTGCTGCCCTGGCTGAGCAGGCAGGCATTCCGGCCGGCGTCTTCAACGTGGTCACCGGCATGCCGCAGGAGATCGGCGCGGAGCTGACGGGCAATCCGACGGTGCGCAAAATCTCATTCACCGGTTCAACCAAGATCGGCCGGCTGCTGATGGAGCAGGCCGCGCACAACATTCAGCGCGTGAGCCTCGAACTCGGCGGTAATGCCGCCTTCATCGTGTTCGATGACGCCAATCTGGATGCGGCTGTGGCGGGTCTGATGGCAAGCAAATTCAGGAATGGTGGGCAGACCTGCGTCTGCGCAAACCGGATTCTCGTTCATGCCAAGATTTATGATGCCTTCGCCGAGCGTGTGAGCGAGGCCGTCAAGGGCCTTCAGGTGGGCCAGGGTCTTGCCAAGGATATTACAATCGGTCCGCTGATCAACGGCGCCGCCGTGACCAAGGTTCGGGAGCACGTCGCGGATGCGCTGGACAAGGGAGCTCGCGCTGTGGTCGGCGGCAGGAGCCATCCGCTCGGTGGCCGGTTCTTCGAGCCCACTGTCCTCACGGATGCCGGATGGGACATGAGGTTGGCGCAGGAGGAAACCTTCGGGCCCGTTGCGCCGCTGTTCCGCTTCGAGACGGAGGACGAGGCAATCCGCATGGCGAACAACACACCCTACGGCTTGGCCTCCTATTTCTACACCAACGATCTCAACCGCTCCTGGCGCGTCGCCGAGCGCATCGAGGTCGGCATGGTGGGCCTCAACACGGGCTCCGTCTCAATGGAGGTCGCGCCGTTCGGGGGAGTCAAGCAGTCCGGCATCGGACGCGAAGGATCCCACCTCGGGATCGAGGAATATCTTGCGACCAAAACCTTCCACATCGGCGGCATCTCATAAGGACGCCGCGAACTTTCGGAAGGTACAGAAACGAAGTGGGAGGCTGATGACGAAGCAGCCTCCCACTCGTTGTGTCCCTAACGTTCTAACAAGTTGGCTCCCCGGGAGCCGAACTCAAATGGCCGGATCAGCGGCTTTCCAGCACGATCTGATGCAGGCTCTTCCATGCAGCGCCTCCCGCGGAGGCCTGATGGTCCCCCCGCGTGAGGCCGAGTTCCGACAGTTCACGGCAGTTGAGGCTGCGCAGCTCGCGAGCCGCCTTCCAGCGCTTTGCCGAAGCGAGGATCCTGCCGAGGATGACCGATAGAAACATAATGTCTGCTGCCTTTGATAACGCTGTATGACTGTTGGCCGGCCTTGCGGGAACACCGGATAGGGCATTCGGGACTGCCGACCTGGAGTGGATAATTGCTGGTCAGAGATCTAATCGCTGCAGTGCAAAAAAGAAGCGCTCAGGATGCGGCTTGCTTATGCAAGCAGCACATGGCTTGGACAATTTAGGCACACGGGCGAAAGCCGCTTAAATTTTCAGCAGATTGGGGCTCTCGGATAGCAGACGGGTCTGCGCCTGTTCTGCCGGGTCCTGCCGAGATGTGTGAGGCCCACAGGCAGACTGATGCACGGTCTGTGTGGTGGAAGGAGATAACAGGTCTCGCTCTCTTTCGGCACAGTGAATTTGTCGCTGACGCGGGTGGAGATGACCTTGCTCCTATTACCCGTGATCCGCTGCTGCAGCGTCTCCCATCGGCAAAGGTAATTCGTGTCGAGCGCAGTAGAGGATCGCAGGTTTCCCGCTGAATCAACATTACATCTCTTGCGCGCATGGCACGCAGTGATCGCCGCAGCAGGGGGCTCAACATCACCATGCGGACTGTCCTGCTCGGTTCTCACGCATCCAGCGGAAGGGCCGCCAGAGGCGCTTCCTGCCGCCCGAAAGTGGCGGCAGGCGAGTCAGTGCGAATGGTTGCAGGTGGTCATGGCCTTCGTGCGCTTGGCCTCCTTCTTGTCGCCGGGTCCGAATGCTGCGATGTCGTCCAGGATCGGGCAGTCGGGCCGCCCATCTCCGTGGCAGTTGCCTGCCAGATGCCGGAGCGTCCGGCACATGGACTGCAGGGATTCGATCTTGGCCTCCAGATCCCTCACGTGTTTGAGCGCAAACGACTTCACGTCCGCGCTCGCGCGCTCTCTGTCGCGCCAGAGGGCCAGAAGCTCTGCCGTCTCCTCTATGGAGAAGCCAAGACCCCGCGATCGGCGGATGAACCGCAGGGTATGGACATCCTCATCGCTGTAGACTCTGTAGCCGCTCTCCGTCCGCGTCGCGGCGCGGATGAGCCCGATCCTCTCATAATACCGCACCATTTTGGCCGATATGCCGGAGGCTTGCGCTGCTTCACCGATGTTCATCGTATATGCTCGTGATCAGACGTTAGGAGGCCTGTAGAATGCTTGCCTTCTCGGCCGCTGTGAAGAAGGCATCCGCATGGCAGTGCTCAGGGGAGAGTCCTCGGCCCACGAGAATTTCCGTGACACCGTCAACCAGTTGCGGCGAACCGGCGAGGTAAGCTTGCCATCCTCCGAGGTCTGCCAGATCCTTCTCGAGGGCGCGCCGCAGGCGCTCCCGGTTTCCGCCCTCGCCCTCGTTGGCCACGACTGGCGTATAGGCGATGTTCGGATGACTCTCTGTCAGAGCGCGGATCTGCTCCTCTCGGTAGAGGTCCTCTCTTGTCCGAGCCGCAAAATACAAATGGATTGATTGGGTGAGCCGCAGGGAGGCGGCTGACCCAAGGATCGACAGGATCGGCGCCAGCCCCGACCCGCCGGCCACCGCAACGATGGGCCCGGTCTGACGTGGACGCAGGTGAGCAGTCCCGATAGGACCGCGCACGAAGACCGGATCGCCCGCCGTCAGGCCTCGAGCCACGTAGCTGCTGGCTGAACCGTCCGGGACATGCCGTACGTGGAACTCGAGCGTGTCCGAGCCCGGCTGGTTGGCCATGGAGTAGTGCCGTGGCGGACAGCCCGGGAACGTCAGTTCGGCGTACTGTCCTGCGGAGAACCGGAGCGGAGCTGCTGACTCGAGCCGGATGTGGACAATTGTGATGTCCGGCGCTGCCCGCTCCAGAGTCACCACCCGTCCCGCCTCCTGGCGCAGGGGATGGTTGGCCGTGTCGCTCCCGAGCCAAGCAACGGTGCAGTCGGAGCGCGGTCGGGCCCGGCAGGCCAGAATGAAGCCCGATTGTTTGTCCTTCTCGGTCAGCGAAAAGGGCGTATGCGGAAGGTGATCGACCTCGCCCGCGATGAGGCGGGACTTGCAAGTCCCGCAGCGGCCAACCTGGCATCCGTACGGATAGGCGACACCGGAGGTTACGGCGGCCTGGATGATCGTGGTGTCCTCGGCAACCTCCAACGTTGACGAGGTGTTCGCGACGGTGACGGTGAAACTCATGACGATCTCTCCCCTCACTCTGCCGGCACTGGGCGCAAGACCACCCGCCGCTCCTCCCCGGTCTTCACCGGCGGGGAGAAGCTGCGCAAGCGCAGGGCGTTGCTGAGCACGCTCACGCTGGAGAGCGCCATGGCAAGGCCCGCCACCATTGGGGAGAGCAGAATCCCAAAGGTGGGATAGAGCGCCCCTGCGGCCACAGGGATCAGCACGGCGTTGTAGCCGAAGGCCCAGAACAGGTTCTGTCCGATGTTGCGGATCGTCGCCTGCGAGAGGGCGATGGCGTTGGGCACGTTGCGCAGGTCGCCCGACATGAGCACCACATCCGCACTTTCGATGGCGATGTCGGTGCCGGTGCCGATGGCGAGGCCCACATCAGCCTGCGCGAGCGCAGGCGCATCGTTGATGCCGTCGCCCACGAAGGCGACCGTCGCGCCGCCGCTCTGCAGGCGCTTGACCACATCAGCCTTATCGGTCGGCAGCACCTCGGCGACGACTTCGTCCACGCCCAAGGTCCGGGCGATAGCATCAGCCGTGCGGCGGTTGTCGCCGGTGATCATGACGATCCGCAGACCAAGCCCGCGGAGCGCCTCAAGGGCCGCCGGGGTGGTCTCCTTGATGGGATCGGACACGGCGATGATGGCAGCAAGGCGCCCATCCACAGCCGCGTAGAGAGGCGACTTGCCGTGCCCGGCCAACCGCTCCGCCGTTGCGGCAAAGGTGCTGAGGTCGTGCCCGCGCTGAACCATGAGCCGATCCGCGCCGACCACCACCTCGCGTCCGCCGACTTTCGCCACGACGCCGAAGCCGGGCTTGCCCTCGAAGGTTTGGGGCTCGACGAGAGCAAGGCCACGCCGATGTGCCTCGGCGACGATCGCCTCGGCAATGGGGTGCTCGGAGCGGGTCTCCACGGAGGCGACAAGCGTCAGCACGTCGTTCTCGGTGAAGCCAGCGGCCGCCTGAAGGTCCGTCAGCTCCGGACGGCCCTTGGTGAGGGTCCCGGTCTTGTCGAGGGCAATCACCTTCGTGTTGCGCAGGGCCTGAAGGGCCTCGCCTCGGCGGAACAGGATGCCCAACTCCGCGGCCTTGCCGGTACCCACCATGATCGAGGTTGGTGTCGCCAGCCCCATGGCGCAGGGGCAGGCGATGATCAGGACGGCAACCGCGTTGACCAGCGCGAAGCTGAGAGCCGGCTCAGGACCGAAAGCAAGCCAGACCAGGAAGGTGACGACGGCCAGCGCCATGACCACCGGGACGAACCACATCGTCACCTTGTCGACGATGGCCTGGATCGGCAACTTGGCGCCTTGTGCGGCCTCGACGGTGCGCACGATCTGGGCCAGCACCGTATCGCGGCCCACCTTCGCGGCTCGGAACTGGAACGCGCCGGTCTTGTTGACCGTGCCGCCGACGACGCTGGCGCCGACATCCTTCTGGGCCGGGATGGGCTCACCGGTGATCATGGACTCGTCCACGAAAGAAGAGCCGGAGATCACTTCGCCATCCACCGGCACGCGCTCTCCCGGGCGAACCACCACGATGTCGCCCACGCGAACGACATCGACCGGCACGTCCTGCTCCTGGCCATCTTTGATCACTCGCGCGGTCTTGGCCTGCAGGGTCATGAGACGCCGGATGGCATCGCCGGTGCGGCCTTTCGCCCGCGCTTCGAAGAAGCGCCCGAGCAGGATCAGGGTGACGATGACCGCACCGGCCTCGTAGTAGGTGTAGTCCATGCCGATCGGCAGCACGGAAGGTGCGAAGGTCGAGACCACGGAGTAGCCGTAGGCTGTGCTGGTGCCCAGCATGACCAGGGAGTTCATGTCCGGAGCCCCGCGCAGCAGCGCGGGCCAGCCCTTCACATAGAAGATGCGTCCAGGACCGAACTGAACGACAGTGGCGAGGACGAAGCAGATGAGCTTGATGTTGTCCTCGCCGATGTTGCCGGCCAGGAAGTGGTGTAGTTCCTCAATCAGATGCGAGCCCATCTCAAAGACGAGCAGTGGGAGGGTCGCGATGGCGGCCACGATGAGAGAGCGCTGCAAACGCGTGATTTCGGCGGCGCGGGCTTCCTGTTCCCGGTCGCCTTGAGCGGCGTCGGTGCGGACCGGCTCGGCGGGATAACCGGCCTTCTCGGCCGCCGCGATAACAGCGGCCAGCACGTCGGTGCCACCCGCGTAGCGGACATGCGCCCGCTCCGTTGCGAGATTAACGGACGCTCCCAGCACGCCCGGCACTGCGTTCAGAGCGCGCTCGACGCGCCCAACGCAGGACGCGCATGACATCCCATGAACCGACAGGTCAGCGTTCTCCTCGCGCGGTTCGTAGCCCGCGTTCCGGATGGCCTTCAAGACAGCCTCGGGCTTGATGCCTGGCGTTGCGGTCACTTGGGCCCGCTCAGTGGCGAGATTAACCGCAACGCTCTGGACGCCCTCGACGGCGCGGATGGCTTTTTCCACGCGTCCCACGCACGAGGCACAGGTCATTCCCGAAATGGGAATGCCTAGGGTTTGCGAGGTCGAGACAGGGAGGGATGACAGCTTGTCCGCCACGGGCATAATCCTTTGATCACGGGACGGACACATCCATAAAGCTTCCCACCAGGGGAAGGTCAAGCGCCAATAGACGGAATTCGGCACACCGAAAATTTTCGGCCCGCAACGACGAAAAGACGCTTGACCTTCCCATGTGGGAAACCTGCAGTGTCCCGGCATCAACCTCGCAAAGGAGCATCCCTATGTGCAGCAGCCATCAGCATTCCAACGACCAAGTTTCTACGGCCGCGACCAGCGCTGGCCTGTCCGTCCGGGTTGAAGACATGACCTGCGGCCACTGCGCTGGAACGATCAAGAGCGCCATTGAGAGCTCGATCCCAGGCACGAAGGTGACGGCCGATCCGGAGGCCCGCCTCGTCTCCGTCGAGGGCGCCGCCGATCTGGCCGAGATCAGCAACATCATTACGGTCGCTGGCTACACTCCGACCCCGGCTCACGCCTGATCACGCTACCCTATCGCTCCGCCTTCCAGGTGGCAGTTCCGCTAGTTTCGCGGGGCGGTTTGGTCCTCTGAGACCCAATCGGGTGACTTGCTGCAGGCCAAGGCCTGCAGCTTTTTTATGCCTGGGTCTGAACCCTGCCACCCCCATCTCCATGATCGCAGTGGCTATGATCGGCCAGTACCTCCATGACGCGGCAATCCGCGATCCGCTCTCCGCTGCAGCTTGCCACGATGCGCTCCAACTCCTCCGCCAACTGCGTGAGCCGCGCGATTTTGGTCCGAACCAACAGAAGCTGCTGACGCGCGATTTCATCCACCTGCTCACAGGGTGCGGCAGGATTTTCGCTGAGCGAGATGAGCTGACGAATCGCATCAACAGCCAGGCCTAGCTCCCTCGCATGGAGGATGAATCTCAGGCGGTTGATATGCCTGTTAAGATAGCGGCGCTGGTTGCCTTGTGTGCGCTCAGGTTCAGGCAGCAGGCCGATACCTTCATAGAAACGGATCGTTTCTACCTTGCATCCGGTCACCGACGAGACATGGCCGATTGAAAAAGTTCGCTCCGGCATGAAATTCCCTCTTGAACCTGAAGTTACTAGAGGAATTAGGTTGGGCATCCGATGTCAACCCGCAACCTATCGCATGCATGAGGAATCGGATGAAAGCCCCTCACGATCACGCCGCCGCCCACAAGCATGATGATGCCCACGGCACGTGCTGCGGCCACGATGACCACGAGCATCATGACCACCACGGCCACGCCCATCACAAGGATCATGCTGCTCCTGCCGCGGATTCGGCGATATGGAAGGTTGAGGGAATGGATTGCGGCAGCTGCGCTGCGACAATTCGCACCGCCATCGAGCGTCTACCGGGTGTCTCCGGGATTTCCTTGTCCGTCACAAATGAGACGTTGACGCTGGCACTCGACGAGACGAAGACCAAAGTCGCCGAGATCGAGAAGCGCGTGTCCAAGCTTGGCTACACTCCCAGCCGTGTGCAGGCTAAGAAGACGGCTCCAACCTCTCATACTCATGCCGCCCATGGCCATGATCACCACGACCATTCGGCGTGCGGACACGATCATCACGGTCACGGACAGCAGAAGCACGATCGTGGCCACCATCATCATAGCCATGACCATGGCACGTGCGGGCACGACCACCATGCCGCACAAGAGCATGCTCACGATGAAGCGTCACCTGCGGATGCACAGGTCTGGAAAGTCGGCGGCATGGATTGCGGCAGCTGCGCCGCCACGATCCGCACCGCCCTGGAGCGTCTGCCGGGCGTCTCCGGCCTCAAGGTCTCGATCACCAACGAAACCTTGTCGCTGATACTCGACGAAACCAGGACACAAAGCGCCCTCATTGAAAGCCAGATCAGGAATCTAGGCTACCAGCCGAGCCTCCTTCGTAGCGCCTCGGCTCCAGCCGAATCCATCGCTCCGAAGGGTAAGGAAAAGCCCGCCCCGCGCTGGTGGCAAAGTCCGAAGGCTCAAGTCGCCGCGACCTCGGGTCTGCTGGTCGTGATGGCCTATGCGGCAAGCGTGGTGGTGCCGCAGGCATCCTACTGGGTCTTCATTCTCGCGACCGTCGTCGCCACCGCGCCCGTCGCCAAGCGCGCCGTCATGGCGGCCATGGCTGGCGCACCCTTCACGATCCAGATGCTGCTGACCATCGCTGCGATCGGTGCCCTCTTCATCGGCGCTGCGGAAGAGGCCGCCATCGTCGTGTTCCTCTTTGCCGTCGGCGAAGTGCTCGAAGGCGTCGCCGCCAACAAGGCCCGGGCTGGCATCAAGGCGCTTGGCGCCCTTGTGCCCAAGACCGCCGTCGTCGAAGACGCTGGTCAGCTGCGCGAGGTCTCCGCGGAAGCCCTGCAGATTGGGCAGGTCGTCCTGGTGCGGCCCGGCGACCGGGTGCCGGCGGACGGCACGGTGATCGACGGGATCTCGAGCGTGGACGAATCGCCGATCACCGGCGAGTCAGTTCCGAAGCTCAAGGAGCCGGGCGCCGAGATCTTCTCCGGATCGATCAATCACGACGCGGCGATCCGCGTGCGGGTGGAGCGCACGGCGCAGGACAACATGATCGCGCGCATCATCGCTCTGGTCGAAGAGGCTCAGGAAGCGAAGGCGCCGACCGAGCGGTTCATCGACAAGTTCTCCCGGATCTACATGCCTTTCATCGTCGGGTTCTCCGCCCTCGTGGCCGTTGCCCCTCCCCTGCTTCTCGACGGCGACTGGGCGAGCTGGGTCTATCGCGGGCTCACCTTGCTGCTGATCGGCTGCCCCTGCGCCCTCGTCATCTCGGTGCCAGCCGCGATCGCGTCGAGCCTTTCGACCGCGGCTCGCCACGGCCTCCTCGTGAAGGGTGGCGCCATCGTGGAAAGCCTGGCCAAGGCCCAGGTTGTCGCCTTCGACAAGACCGGAACCCTGACCCTGGGCCGCCCGTTCGTGACCGATGTCGTGCCTGTGGGCTCCACGGAAACCGAGGTCCTCGCCCTCGCGGGAGCCATCGAGCGCGAGTCCAACCATCCCCTTGCCCAAGCCGTCGCAGCACGGGCTGAGAAGGACGGGATCTCGCTCGTCGAAGCCGCCAATGTCCGCGCCCTGCCGGGACGAGGCATGGAGGGCTCCGTCGGGTCCGAAACCGTCTTCATCGGAGCGCCGCGTTTTGCCGCCGAGCGCGCCGCCGTCGATGCTGCCTTGGCGCGGCGTATCTCCGACCTGGAAGAGCAGGGTAAGACTGTCGCGGTCGTAGTGAAGGGACGGGCCATCACCGGCCTTCTTGCCTTCCGCGATGAGCCTCGCGCCGACGCACAGAAGGGTCTGGCCGAACTCAAAGGCCTCGGCGTCGACGTCCTCATGCTGACGGGTGACAACATCCGCACCGGTCAGGCTATCGGCCGCACTCTTGGCGTGAACGTCCAGGCCGAGATGATGCCCAGCGACAAGTCCGAAACAGTCCGCAAGATCGCGCAGAGCCGGCATGTTGTGATGGTGGGCGACGGCATCAACGATGCGCCTGCCCTTGCGGCGGCTCACGTTGGCGTCGCCATGGGCTCCGGGACTGATGTGGCTCTGGAGGCTGCGGATGCCGCTTTGTTGCGCAACCGTGTCATCGACATTGCCACCCTCGTTCGCCTCTCCCGGGCCACGATGGCCAATATCCGCCAGAACATCGGCATCGCTCTGGGCCTGAAGGCGATCTTCCTGGTGACGACCGTGACCGGGACAACCGGGCTCTGGATGGCGATCGTGGCCGATACGGGCGGAACGGTTTTGGTCACCTTGAATGCCCTACGCCTCCTCGGCTTCTTTGGCACATGGCGGGAGAAAACTCCCGCCCAGCCGCCGCAGGTGCAGGTGTCGCTCAAGACGGCCTGATCATCGGCCGCCAATCATCGGGACATCAGCGCACGCGCTGATGTCCCGCCCTGAGGCGTCCGCTCCTCCTGCAACACGGTCCAGAATCTAAGGCTTGCCGCGCCCGGGCTTAAGGCGCCGCAGCAGACAGCAGATCACCTCCCCCGGCACGCCGTTGGCCTTATGAGGGCAACACCCCAGCCATCGGTCGGATTTCAAGGCGCGAGTGCTGGCAGAATATGCGGTGGCTCCGGTCCGCCGGCACGAAAAATGCTTTTGTTGCCTGAACTCCGGAAGAATCTTTTTCAGCCATTTCGTATGATCTGGGGAACTGCCCTTATGAGGAGAAAGGTCCCGACATATGGCGAATCTGACCTATCGCGCCCTTGGACCCACAGACCTGGAGGAAGCCCATGCGCTGTCCAAGGCTGTCGGGTGGCCGCACAGGCTGGAAGACTGGAAGTTCGTCATGCAACTCGGATCCGGCATCGGCGCCATTGAGGACGGTCGTCTGCACGGGACCGGGTGCTGGTGGCCCCAGGGCGATGCATTCGCAACCGTGGGGATGATCATCGTTTCGCCCGAGTTGCAGGGCCGCGGCATCGGCCGCGTTCTCATGGACCGCGCCTTGAGCAATGCGGGAGAGCGGTCGCTCGTCCTCAACGCAACGCAGGCAGGCCTGCCGCTCTATGAAAAACTGGGCTTTGAAGCGGTCGGCGCCGTGCGCCAACATCAGATCGCCGGCAGCAGGCCGCAGGACGTCTTGGTTCCCGCAGGGTCCCGGCTGCGCCCGCTGGCCAAAGACGATCGACCTGCGCTCCAACGGCTCGATACCCGTGCTACGGGCATGGATCGAACGGCCGCCCTCGATGCCCTCCTCGAAAGCGCTGTCGGCCTGGTGCTGGAGCGGGATGGACAGGTCGTGGGCTTCTCGTTCTTCCGGCGCTTCGGCCGGGGCTATGCCATTGGCCCGACGATTGCGACCGGAATCGACGACGCCAAGGCGTTGATCGGCTCTTTCCTGAACGAGCACCACACGGAGTTCCTGCGGGTGGATGTCCCGGTGGAGACCGGCCTGTCCGAATGGCTTTCCGAACAGGGCCTGCCGAAGGTCGACGAGGTCGTCACCATGGTACGGGGACACAAGCCTCATCGTAAAGAAAACGGGCCACGCGTCTTTTCCCTAATCAACCAGGCGCTCGGCTGATCCCACCAAGCGTCATTCTCACAGAAATCAGATCCCATGCTCAGCAACTCTCTTGTCGAACTCGATCGTCAGCATCTCATCCACCCTGTCGCGCCCTACCGGGTGCATGAGGCGCGAGGCGTAACCGTCATTGCGTCCGGCGAAGGCGCCTACGTGCGTGATGCCGCCGGCAACCGCCTGCTCGACGGCTTCGCCGGCCTATGGTGCGTCAATGCCGGCTATGGCCAGCCCACCATCATCGAGGCCATCAACCGCCAGCTCCAGGAGCTCCAATACGCAACTGGCTACTTCCACTTCGGCGCGGAAACTCCGATCCGGCTTGCCGCGCGGCTGGCGGAGTTGGCACCGGGTGATCTCAACCGCGTGTATTTCACTCTTGGCGGATCAGACGCCGTTGACACGACGATCCGCTTCATCCGCTACTACTTCAACGCACTGGGCAAGCCGGAGAAGAAGCAGTTCATCACCCTTGAGCAGGGCTACCACGGCTCATCATCGACCGGCTCCGGACTGACCGCGCTCCCGCTGTTCCACGCCGGCTTCGACGTTCCGCTCGCTTGGCAGCACCGCATCCCTTCGCCGTATCCCTACCGCAATCCGGTTGGAAGCGACGGCACCACCATCATCGCGGCGTCACTGGCGGCGCTCAAGGCGAAGGTCGCCGAGCTCGGAGGCCCCGAGAAGGTGGCCGCCTTCTACTGCGAGCCGATCCAAGGCTCGGGCGGGGTGATCGCTCCGCCCGACGGGTGGGTCAAGGCCATGCGCGATCTTTGCGCCGAGCTCGACATCCTCTTCGTTGCCGACGAGGTGATCACCGGCTTCGGACGCACCGGCCCCATCTTCGCGTGCGAGCACGAGGGCATCGTGCCGGATCTGATGACCATGGCCAAGGGTCTCACCTCAGGCTATTTGCCCATGGGTGCCGTGATGATGCGGGAGTCCATCTATTCGGTCATTGCGGATGCTTCGGCCCGCAGCGGCATGGCGGTCGGCCACGGATTTACCTATTCCGGCCACCCGGTGAGCGCGGCAGCTGGGCTCGCGGCGATCGCGCTCTACACGGAAGGTGGGTTGATGGAGCAGGGCCGCCAGTCGGGAGAAGCGCTGATTGCCGGGTTGAAGGCTCTTGAGGACCACCCGCTTGTGGGCGAGGCCAGGGGGCGCGGCATGCTTGCGGCACTGGAAATCGTCAGCAACAAGAACACGAAGGCCAAGTTCGATCCTTCTGTCAAAGTTGGCGAGAAGCTGTTCGAAACAGCCTATGCCAACGGTCTGATCATTCGCGCCTTCGCCGACGGCACCCTGGGCTTTGCGCCTCCGCTCTGCTGCACGCAGGATGATATCGCTCTGCTCCTGGAGCGGACGAGAAAGACGTTGGATGACCTCCTTGCCGTCAGCGAGATCCGCAAGGCGGCAGCCTGATTCAGGGCAGGACGTAGATCCTATCAGAATATGGCACCAGTTCGGGTTTCGTCCCTTTGACGAGACCCGGAACCCCGGCTAGAAACGGGTTCCGTCTCTGGCGTGCCGTCACTGAAAGGTATCTGGATGCCTCCGTCGCATGGTCTCGACCGTATCGATATCAAGATCTTGGCGGAGCTGCAGAAAAACGGGCGAATTACCAACGTCGAACTCGCCGAAGCTGTAAACCTTTCGCCGAGCCCGTGCCTCATGCGGGTGAAGCGGCTGCAGCAAGCGGGCTTCATCACCGGCTATCACGCCCACCTCAACCTTGCGAAGCTCGGCGACACGCTGATGGTCTTCACGGAGGTCACGCTTAAGGACCACCGGCATACCGACTTCAGCACCTTCGAGGCGGCCATTCAACGCGTCGATGAGATCGTTGAATGTCATCTTGTGAGCGGAGGCTACGACTACTTGTTGAAATTCATCACCCGTGGTGTGGGGCACTATCAGGAGATCGTCGAGCGGCTTCTGGAGATGAATATCGGCATCGAGAAGTACTTCAGCTATGTTGTCATCAAGTCACCCTTCATCAAGCAGTACTACCCGCTGACATCGCTCTACAGCGCCGACGGATGATTGGCCTCCCTTGCAGGGGCTGCGATGCGCAAACTTCAGCGTGGTCCCGATGCGGTCGTTCCGGCCTCCCCTTCCCGAGTTGCGCGGGCACCATCTGCCCTGAACTCCTAGACTATCGCGAGGGATACACAGTGCTTTTTTCACGGTGATTTGGGAGTGCCGAGCGTCTCGACGAGGCGCTGCACAGGATCAAATCGGCGTCAGCCGGAATGCGCTTCTCTTCTCACATATTGGCAGAAGCATATCCTACCGTTCATAAGCGACACTTCAGCATCGTTTGCCGCACGAACGCACTACACTGTATCAACCTCACACAGTAGCGAGGTGTGCTGGAGGATGTCCGGATGAATGCAAAAGAAATACTCGCGCAGCTTGTCGCCATTCCGTCGGTCGTCGGAACCCCAAACGGCGCGATCGTGGACTTCATTCGCCGTTGGCTCGGAGAGCGCAATGTCTCATCCACCATCATCGCCGGTCCGGAGGGCGATCGCTTCAATCTTTTTGCCACGATAGGCGATCCTTCTGTTGCTGGCGGCTATGTCCTTTCGGGGCACACGGATGTGGTACCCGCACAGGAAGCCACGTGGACGGGCGATCCGTTTGCCCTCAAACAAGAAGGCGAGCGGCTGATCGGACGAGGGGCCGTGGACATGAAGGGCTTTGTGTCCTGCATGCTGGCTGCCGTGCCCAGATTTTTGGAAAAGCGCCTGGATAAGCCGCTCCATCTTGCATTCTCCTATGATGAGGAAGCGGGGTGCCGCGGCATGCCGCACCTGATTGAGCGGCTGCCTTCGCTGTGCGCCCCACCGGCTGGATGCATCGTCGGCGAGCCCACGAGCATGCGAGCCGTGCTGCGGCACAAGGGCAAAATGGCGGCGCGCCTGTCCATCACCGGACGATCCGGGCACTCGTCCAGGCCTGAGCTTGGACTGAATGCGATTCACGGGATGGCCGACATCATTGCCTGCATCCGAGACGAAGCCACACGGCACACAAAGGACGGTCCGTTCAACCCTATGTTTGAGCCTTCATGCTCGACACTTCAGGCGGGGGTTATTTCCGGCGGCTCTGCGGTGAACATCATCCCTGCGGATTGCACGTTGGACATGGAGATTCGGGCGATCCCAGGTGTCGATCCGATGTCTTTGTTTGGGCCTGTCGAGCGAACGGCCAAGCGTTTGGTCGCCGAGGGGGGCTACGAGGTCGAGACAACGATCCTGTCGAACTACCCGGGCCTCGATCTGCGCGACGATGATCCGCTCGTCGAATTGGCGGAGAGCATCAGCGGTAAGCCCAATGCGGGAGCCGTCAGCTTCGGGACGGAGGCTGGACTTTACCAGCAGGCTGGCATCCCAGCGGTCGTTTGTGGTCCTGGTGATATTGCCAGGGCACACCGGGCCAACGAATTTATCCTGGAAAGCGAGTTGGCCGAGTGTCAGGCGGTTCTCGAGAGGCTGGCAGAACGCCTATGTTGACCCGGTCTCGAACCAGGACGCTATCGATCTGCCCCTACAGGCAGCCCGTTGGAGAACCGGAAGAAGGCAAGTGTCGCAGTCGCAATGAACCGGACAGCGGCTCCGCAAAGCACTCGCGGATCATGCCGGAAATGGCGGTAAGGATATCGTCGCAGCATTGGATATCAGGATAAGTAAAGTCATGTCTCCTCTCGTTCACCGAATCCCCAGCGACGAAACGCTCCCCGAGACAGTTGATGTCGCCGTGATCGGCGGGGGCATCATCGGCGCTGCTGCCGCATATTTCCTGTCGAAGCGGAAGCTCACGGTCGCGCTCGTCGAGAAAGGCTGGATTGGTGGCGAGCAGTCGAGCCGGAACTGGGGATGGTGCCGGCAGCAGAATCGTGATCCCCGGGAACTTCCCCTCGCCATGAAGGGGATGCAGTTGTGGGATCGGTTGGGGGAGGAAATCGGCCAGGACCTGGGCTTCCGCCGCAGCGGTCTCGTTTACGCGACGACGTTGCCCGAGAACATGGCCCAATGGGAGCGCTGGAGAACAGTCGCACGTCAGTTCGGCGTCGACACCAGGATGCTGAGTGCGGCCGAAGCCAAGGCCATGACACCGGGAAGCACGGCAAACTGGATCGGAGGCGTCTATTCCCCCACTGACGGAAAGGCTGAGCCGTCACTCGCCGCCCCTGTTCTGGCACAGGGCGCTCGCAGCAACGGGGCTGTCGTCTTGCAGGACTGCGCCGCTCGTGGATTGGATATCACCAACGGCACGGTCACCGGCGTCATCACCGAGAGAGGGCTGATCCGAACAAACACGGTTCTCTGCGCCGGTGGCGCATGGGCTTCGATGTTCTGCCGGCGGCACGGAGTTGACCTGCCCCAGGCGGGTGTACGGACGACTATCCTTCGAACCAAGCCAACGACCGACATCGCCCAGGGAGGCCTCTACACGCCCGAGGTCGCCTTCACCCGGCGCTTGGATGGCGGGTACTCGATCGCGATCAGTGGCCGTGGAACTCTTGAGGTCACACCGCAAGGCATGCGTTATGCCCCCCGGTTCATCCCGATGTTCCGCAAACATGTGAAAGCGCTGCATTTCGGGATCGGGCGCTCCTTCTTCGAGGGACCCGAGGCGATCGCCCGCTGGGCCTTCGATCAAGTCTCTCCCTTCGAACGCATTCGGGTGCTCGATCCTGCGCCAGACAAAAAGATGGCCCATTTGACTCTGGCACGTGCGAAAGCACTCTACCCGGCTTTGGCAAATGTCGAGGTCGCAGAAACGTGGGGGGCATGGATCGACAGCACCCCCGACGCCACGCCGGTGATATCGCAAGTCCCGCCACTGCCTGGGTTCTTCGTTGCTGCTGGCTTCAGTGGTCACGGCTTTGGGTTAGGTCCGGCCGCGGGTCACCTGGCCGCCGATCTCATCTCCGGTGATACGCCGCTGGTCGATCCCAGGCCGTTCCGCTACTCCCGTTTCAGTGACAAGTCGGATCTGGGCCCTCCGGGTGGCCTCTGAAGCGCCATACCGATCAGATGAAGATGATCAAAGTAAGCTGGAACCCGACCATCTTAGGCCAAAAGGCAGGCCACATCGTTTTGAGCAGGGCCTGCGGGGTCTCTCCCTGGTTCCAATCCTGCATCCCCGGTATGGTCGTCTTGCTCCCTCCTGAGTTCCTCCCGTGCGGGGCATTTGCATCTCTCCGAGCGATCGCGAAGCGGAAAACTGCGATCCTATTGACACCTGAATCTGGCAGGGTCCGAGTCGGCTCCGCTATGTCTCAGACTGGTGGCGTGACAATGCCCGCCGCCTCGCCCGTGGAAGATGAACATCTCGTAATACGGATGTCACGTCTTCGTAGTTGTCGATCTGTAAAGGTGACCGGGCAATCAGGCGGGCCTGCTGGGGATGATCCTAAGCAGAAGCAGCTGACCCAGCAGAGGTGATCATGTCGTTGTCGATCGTTATGGCTGTGACGGCGTCTTGTGCTGCGTATATGACAATCACAGGCAAGCGCGGCCCTCAAAAAGCGATGGCTGGCGTCAGTGTCCCTAAGAAAAGGCTTGAATCGCAGACGCCGCACCTGATCAACAAGGTATCATCGTACGCTCATGCCGACATCTCGAGCCGAACTCACGTGGACATTTCGCTTTGGTCGTCGGTGCCGTGACGGCAGTCCCAACGGTCGATGAAGGTAGTATGAGCACAGAGTTGGTTCTTGCTGAAGGCTTTAGCGAGAGTCCCGCCTCATCCACGGGCAGGCACCGGAGGCCATGTCCTCATTGAGGAGCCCTCATGTTTGGCACTTGGACAGCACTGATAGCGCTCCTGATTGGCGTAGCGGGAGGCATCGTCGCGATTCTCTCAGAGCCGGCTCCTTCTAAAAGCGCCCTTGTTGATGTGCCGGTATTCCAGTCGCAGGAGCATCTCGATCTGTCCCCCCAAGTGCGGTGCCGGCCACGTACGACTACACAAAGGCCGGGCTGCCGCACGATTTCGAGGACTCGTGGGGTTCTTTCGGCGCTGGCCTGCTCCCTGCAACACCGGGACTTATGGCGAACAACACCGCTGTGCAGCACCAGTCGCGGTCGTTCTGGGGCTTGATCCGGACTTGATCATGCGGGCAGGCTTGGGCAAGTGGATTCAGCGATGAGAAATTGCCAAAACAGAAACTCTCTCCCCAACGAACCCACTCCATTGACAAAGGAATGCGCTTACAGCGCCGTGGCATCCAGCGCCTCGATGCGTCTGTCGAGATAGCCCTACCACTGGAGTGTTCGCCGCCGTCTACGGCACCGTGGTATACGGCACGGAGGCGACGCCATTGGTTTCCCTGCGGGCCTTTCCAACCTGCCTTGGCCGCCTCTCTTCGCGACGCTGGAAAAGCACCCCCTGCACGGCTGTCGCGCTGTTCCGGGTAGCGTCGTGCCGATGAGGCCCTTCACGTGATCGACCTTACGCTGGCAGTGACCAGACCTGCGCAGGCTTGAGATGAGACCTGGACCCGCAGCTTGTTGGGGGCTCGGTTGACTCCTCACTCGACCCTCCCGGTGTTTTGATGCCCCCCGGCGATACCCTCGAAGCCGCCAGGGGCGGCCCAACCTGTTCCCGGGCCAAAACGGTTCTCCACGGATTGTTCGTCTTGGTGCCGATGCCCTTTGGTGCTGTTGACGGGTGGGTGGGTGGTGGAAGTGGTTCAAAAACGTCGTGTTGATCTGGTGTCGTGATGGTGATGCTCATCGTGTGGACCATGGTCGTGGTGATGCCCGTGGTGTTCATGATGGTGTCCGTGGTGGTGATGGTGCCCACCATGATGGTGGTCGTCCTTGAGCAGCCAGGCGCTGGCCAAGTTCACGGCGAGCCCGATGACTGCCACGGCGATGGCTTGGCCGAAGTTGATGGAAATGGGGTTGGCCAGACGCAGCAGGCTCTCCCAGCCGATCAACAGGGCGATGAGCGCCAGAATGATCGCACTCGCGAAGCCAGCGAGGTCACCCAGCTTTCCGGTTCCGAACGTGAACCGTGGATCACGAGCGTGGCGGCGAGCATAGAGGTATGCCAAGGCGCTGATCAGCATCGCGGCGGCATGGGTCGACATGTGCCAGCCGTCGGCTACCAGGGCCATCGAGCCGTAGATCGTGCCGGCGACGATCTCGACCACCATCATGGTGGCGGTCAGGGCGATCACGAACCAGGTCCGGCGTTCGTTGCGCTCGTGGTCGTCGCCCAGGAAGACGTGGTCGTGCTGCAAGGACTGGAAGGAAGGGCCGTGCATCGGTTTCACCTTTGCGGTTCGTCTGTACGGGCGCGGCGCTCATTTTAGATAAGTGCGGACCACCTCGATCAGCTCCTGGGCGCCGCGGGCGCGGTCAGCGTCCGGCTCACGGGCCGGATCAACCACATGGTGACGGATGTGCTCCTCCATCAGCTCCGCCGTCAGGCCGTTGACCGCGCCTCGTACTGAGGCAACGAGCATCAGCACATCAGCGCAGCCGATCTCCGCCTCCAGGGCACGCTCGACCGCTTCGACCTGACCCCGAATCCGACGCACACGAGCTAGCAGCTTCGCCTTATCTTTAGTGGTGTGGGACATGCCAGAGCTCCGCGTCCGCAGATATAAGGTAGGGGGTATACTATTAGTGCAATGTATTGGCAATGCCGCGTTAAGGATCTCTGGATCAACAGCAGGGGCCGCGTCTGCCGTGCTTGCTTATGCAACTGGCGTACTGGCTGACTGTGGGAGCGGGGGCCGGCGGGGAAAGCGCTAGCGATCGTGACGTACGGCTGCCGGGCCTCACGATTTGAGTGTTCAGTCACTAAACCCGGTCCGCCGCCCCTGCCGCTTGAGCCGTAGGCCTCCGACCTCCATTGAGGTGCCTATGAGCTTTACGATAGTCCTGACAACTCTTAATCTCAGCGGGCTTGTGCTACAGGAGCACGTTTCGCGTGTGCTTGACAGTCACTTGGCCCCGTCCAAACAGACTTCATCGTGCACATGAGACGGCGGTTTCCTCCATGAAAAGGATTCCGTCTCGCTTTGAGATGGCGAAAGCTTTCTCAAGTCCACTGTCGAGCAGGATGGTCACTGCACCATCATGGATAGAGTAGTGGCCATGGTCGGTCCACAGCCCATCATAGGAGTAGTGTCCGTCCTTCCTAAAGGCAAAAGTGGCGCCCACCCTCGACGTGCAGACTTTCCCCTTCAACGCGCGCGCAATCTCATCAGCGCGGATTGGGGCGCCTGCCGGCTCGACCTGAGCCAGAGCAGTGCTGGCAACCACCGCCACAGCCGCCATGGTCATCAATCCGACAAAAGGGGCGTTCCTCATTGTTTCCTCCTGGAAACCACTGCCCCACTCTCACAGTTCTTCGTCTTTTCCTGCCGTGCCGACCAGCATACCTCTGCTATGCCGGACCGCCTCAGGACTGCTCAGGATCTTACCACAGATCAATCAAGCATGGCTTTGCGTCTTGCGTGCCGATACCCCGATCCGTTGGCGGTGTCTTGCTAATACCGCTTTCGCAAAGATAGTAATAATCTCACCAACACGGTTGTGACATGATCGCCAAGCTTTTCCACGTGATGGTTTGTTGCTCACCGATGCCGCTTGACCTTCCAACGGTGACAAAGTGCACAAGACTTAGCTCATCGGCCTCGGGCGGAGCCCGCAATTGACCTGCGTGCCACCTGTCTCGCGTATTACCAGAGTGAACCATGACCGCTCGCCACTCGCTTGAAGGAAAGATCTTGGCAGCTCTCAAGGCGGCCTTTGCCGAGGGCCGCCTTGATGTCGCGGAACACCTTCTCCGCGCGCTCGAGATCCTCGAACCTGAACCAAGTCCTGGCTCTGCGCTGGGGCAGGCTTATGCAATGATTGTTGGATCCCAAAACAAACAGAGGCGCTTACGACGGATGTCCTGACAGGCGAGCGCTCACTCGGATCGTTTGCGCCCAGTTATCATCGCCATCACAAGGTTTTCACGATGGACGCAACTGGCCAGGACAACGCCCGCGACATGAAGAACAACGAGGGCGAGGGTGACGTTTGCCAGCACTTCGTGGACCTCGCGGATCAGAGGCGAGGGGCGCCTCTGACCCAACGTGCGGGGTGGGGGAATCCTCTCAACAACCGCCGATAGCGGCCCGCGTCCCTCCATTGCCGCCAAGCTGGCCATCCCGGTGCCTGTGGTTGCCGCAATCATAATCAGCAGCGCCACGATCATGGCACCGCCAGCCGGACTGTGGCCGACGTAGCGCCGGGATGAGACCCGGACGAGCCCGGCAACGTAGTCGAAGACTGCCGAAGTCCCACGGACGAAGCGTCCGAAACGGGCATTCTCCGGACCGATGAAGCCCCACATTACACGCGAGGCCACGAGGGCGGCTGCTAGGTAGCCGCTCCAGGTGTGAAGCCACAACGGGCTGTCCGTGAACCAGTTGAGCAGGACAGCCGCAGCGAGCAGCCAGTGGATCGTGCGGATAAGAGGATCCCAGACCTGAATCTTGGCGAGTGTCATGCGGCTGTCCTGGCTCTCCGTCGCTGCAGGCGTCAAGCCGGCAAGGCATGCACCCATCACAATCGCCCGACGCGTCGCGGCAGGCTTGGCTGCAGATTGTCGCAGATCTAACGAGATTTCCCATTTGGACCACTTGACCTTACCACGATGGGAAGCCTTAAGCACTTCGGAACGTTGCAGAGCTGAGGATTTGGATGCACTTACGCGCCATTCCATCCGGTTGGATCTGGGGCCGTCCCTGGGCCCGGTTCCCGCTTGTCGAATCCGAACTTTCATGACACATATCTAGCCTTGATAAACAGGAGCTCCCCTTTCTTGCGACTGATGGGCACCATCATTGTTGCGCTGCTTGCGATCACCATGGCGATCCTTCCGATCTCCGGGCCGCAGGGGGCTGCACAAGCTGCACATCAGCACGCGGCGGTGGCCTTGACTGGGCACGCGCATGGAGAAGCGGACGGAGATCATTCACACGCTGATCTGCAGATGTCTTTCGACACTGGAGCTCTAGGCATTTCAGGTGATCATGATCCCGACACCCAAGACTGCACGAGTGTGATCTGCTGCAGCATGGGCACATGCCATGCCTTTCAGATCCCTGCACTTCAGAACCCCCACTCTCCAGCCGTCTCCCAGGCTCCCATGGCTATGCCCGGCGACGAGCAGATCGCGGGCATCACCGTAGGCGGCCTCGACCGTCCGCCGCGAACCGTCTGAGCCATGCGCGGGCCCTTCTTGGCCCGCACGAACCGGCGCGCCCGCTCGCTGAGCGGCTCCGCCTGATCCCGCTCATACGGAAACCGCCTCTCCGCCAACTAAGCCCGAAATCCGACTGAACGCCGGGACTCCGACTCCCTCCTCGCTCCGCCGGTTTTGCGCCTGTCGCGGTGACGGTCCGTCCAAAACGGACAACGACCTATGCCCCGTTTCTATTTCCACATCCGGAACGGCGACGCCTTTGAGGACAGGGATCCCGAAGGGGAAGACCTGTTCGATCTTGAGGACGCGTGCGCCGAAGCGCTGGACGTTGCCCGAGACTTCTGGAAGGACTGGCCCCACGCCGAGATCGGTATGGCGGTCGAGGTTGTCGACGAGGTTGGCCAGACGGTGCTGACCGTGCCGTTCGCCGCGGCCGTCGATCCGCACTCCCGATGAGCCTGCCCCGCATCCTCTCGCAAGGACGGACACCATGATTAAACTTCTAAGCCTCGCTGCCCTGACGCTGGGATTGGGCGCGTGCGTGCCCACCACCCCTCCGCCTATCTGGCGGCTCCCGCGATCCCGCCGTCGGCATCCGTAGCCCGGGCTATGCCTCTGTGACCGCAGGCGTTCGTAACTATGACGTTGTCGAGCCTCTCGACTGGCGCGAGCTCAACCGGCGTGTCGCACCGGGAGCCGATCCGGAGCGCGGCGACTCGGACGACGCCGCGCGGCGCGGACGGTGATCAATGGACAGCAACAATAACGCACTGACCGCCAGGGGGCGGCGTGGCAACGCACACGCAAGGGATGCAGCACAATGACTCAACAGAAGGGCAAGGCGGTAGCAACATCACGTTTGGGCCTGCTCGGCAGCGTCGCCTGAGCGTACTCCTTGGCGGCTGTGTCTCGTTTTCGGCGGATGGCGGATTGTCGACAGCGCAATCAGTCGCGTATGCCGAGCTTAGCAAAGACGTCGTCAAGGTCACCAATGAGGCTGATGCCCTTGGCATTCAGCAGCGGGTCGAGGAGCTGCTACGCCGCCCTCACCCCCGACAGCGCAGTCCAGATTGCGCTGCTGAAAAACCGCGGCCTGCAAGCGGACTTCAACGAGCTCGGCGTCTCGGAAGCCGAGTATATCCAGACGAGCTTGCCTCCGAGCCCCACCGTTTCCCTGGCACGGCTGGGCGGCAGTCTGGAACTTGAGATCGCGCCAGATCGTCGTCGGCCTGTTCGAGCTCGCCACCCTGCCGGCGCGGACGGCCATCGCCGAGCAGCGCTTCCGCGCCGCCCAGTTCCGGACCGCCGAGGCCGTGCTCCGGCTCGCCGCTGAAGCGCGCCGGGAATACTACCGGGCCATCGCGGCCAACCAGCAGGTCGCCTTTATGCAACAGGCGCTGGGGACCGCGGAGACCGCCTCGGAACTTGCCAAGCAACTCGGCGAGAGCGGCTCGCTCAACAAGCTGGAGCAGGCGCGCGAGCACGCCTTCTACCAGGAACTCGGGGCGCAGCTCGCCCGTGCCCGCATTGAGCAGAAGGTCGCCCGCGAACGCCTGATCCGGCAGCTCGGGCTATGGGCCCGGGACATTGACTTCCGCCTGCCTAACTCGCTGCCGGCACTCCCGCCTCGTATTGCTTCGGCCCAGGACATCGAACGCCGGGCGCTCGAACGACGTGTCGACCTGCAGGCATTGCGACATGACCTGAACGCCGTAGCCGGCCAGTTCGGCCTGACCAACGCTACGCGGTTCGTGTCGGACATCGAACTCGCCGGGCTCTCCAGTTACGAACGCACCACATCCGTTTTCTCCGAGGGCGGCGAGACTGTGGTCGAGAGTGAAAGGATCAAGCGGCGTGGGCTGGAGATCGCTTTCACCATCCCGATCTTCGACTTCGGCGCCGTGGGCGTCGCAATGCCCAGGAGACCTATATGGCAGCAGCCAACCGGCTCGCCGAGCGGGCCGTCAACGTGCGCTCCGAGGCGCGCGAGGCTTACCTGCGCTACCGCGGCAACTACGACCTCGCGCGTCACTACCAAGGCCGCGTCCTGCCGTTACAGAAGAAGATCCAGGATGAGGCTCTGCTCCAGTACAGCGGCATGCTCGTCGACGTGAGCCAGCTCATCCTCGACGCCCGTACCCGCATCCTCAGCAACGTCGACGCCATCAACGCCCGCCGCGACTTCTGGATCGCCACGACCGACCTTAAGGCTGCCCTGATCGGCGGTGGCGGCGGCGGCGGAGAGGGCGGTGGAGAAGCCACCACAGCTGCGGCCGGCGCGGGAGCCGGCGGCGGCGGTCACTGAACCTTTGAGGAGAACACCAATGACCGTATCGCGAAGAGGATTCCTCGGCCGGGGGATTGGCCCTCGCCGGAGCCACGATGATCAGCGGGCGCACCCAGGCCGCGAGCCTGCCCGAAGCGCCTACCATGACCGAAGCCACGATGCAGCCGCCGCTTTATCCGAAGAGCGGACCGGACTACCAGCCCGTCGTGACCCTCAACGGCTGGAGCCTGCCCTGGCGCCAGAACGGCGACTGGAAAGAGTTCCATCTCGTCGCCGAGCCC